>JASFJP010000091.1:0-11002 GCA_050121225.1 Desulfobacterales bacterium | reverse complement strand
GTGAAAGATGTCTATTTTGTTGCCAATTATGACCAAGTTGGCACTGGAATTCACCGTAAGAAACTTATCACAATACTTATGCAATTCCTCAATGGTGTCCTGTCGGGTAAGGTCGGCCACCGCCAAAGCTCCGGCAGCACCTCGGAAATAATTCAAAGTCATATGATCAAATTTTTCTAAGCCGGCAATGTCCCATATTAAAAAGGTATGTTGAATCGTTCGACCGCTTTGATGATCTTCAGTCGGTGGAAGTATTTTCTGGCTTATTTTCACCCCGATGGTCGTCAGATACGATTCATCAAATCGGTTGTAAACAAATTGTTCAATTAAACTCGTTTTACCCACGGCAAAAGAGCCTATTAGACATATTTTCTTTTTAATGACGAGTGCTTTTTTCATAATTTGTATCGCATAAGAGAACGGGTTGCGGAGAGTAGCGAACCAGTAGTCAGTTTTTCATACTAAAACTTTTCTCAACATACAACCCGTAAAATCTACTTGCAAAATAATACTCTTTAGCATAATTTTATGCCACCTCTTGCACGAAATCTAATCTATTTTACTTTTTAAGACAAAGTGGCAGGCAAACGTAACGAAAGGAGTATATCGGTGAGTAAAGAAAAAAAGAAAGCGAGCTCGTCTCTTTCACATGCAAAGACTGAGGTGCGCAGCGGCCCGGCGAAGGCAGCCAAGGAAGAGCCCGATATAGGGAGTGTAGATAAGATCAGGGATATTATATTCGGCAATCAAATGCGGGATTATGACACACGATTTTCGCGCCTGGAAGAACGTTTGATCGGTGAGGTTAAAGATTTGCGAGAAGAAACGGGTAAACGCCTGGATTCAATTGAACAGTTTATCAAAAAAGAAATTGAGTCCTTGAGTGAGCGACTTGATGCCGAGCAGAAACAAAGAGCCGAAAAAGATGAAGCGCTATCAAAAGACCTCAAGGAAAACCTGCGTTCGATTTCTAAAACTATCGAACGGCTGGACGAAAAACAAATCAAAGATACACGAGATTTAAGACAACAACTTCTGGATCAGTCTAAAACCCTCTCCGATCAGATTCTGGATAAACACAAAGAATCTTCAAACGCCCTCGATCAAAATGTACAAGAACTACGGGCGGACAAGGTTGATCGATCTGCGCTCTCCGAACTCCTGATGGAAATGGCAGTGAGAGTATCCGATGAGTTGGCAGAAAAATTGAACGTATCCATGGACGAACTAAAAAATGAATGATTCTGCTGATCAGGATCCAGGCAAGGATAGACCGCCTGACAACTTTTTTGAAGACGAAGATCAGTTAAAAGAGTTGCGCGAATTATTGCTTGGGCCCTTTCAGACTCAACTTACACAGTTGCAAAAGCGTCTAGACACTCCCGATCTGCATGCCAGCGATGTCAGCCAGGTTCTACCCGAAGCTATAGCCCTCAGATCATCACATGACACAAAGATGGAGGTTGCCTTAGAACCAATCACCGAAAAAGCAATTCGAGCCTCAATCAAGAAGGACCGTCAGGTACTTGTAGATGCCTTGTTTCCGGTAATGGGTCCGGCCATCCGAAGAGCTATTGCTTCAACAATTCAGGGCATGATCCAATCCTTCAACCAGGTTCTAGAATACAGTCTGTCATTAAAGGGAATAAAATGGCGCCTGGAAGCTCTTCGAACAAGAAAGCAATTTGCGGAAGTTGTTTTGCTGCACACGCTTATATATCAAGTCGAACAGGTATTTCTCATCCATAAAGGCACGGGGTTAGTGCTGCAACATGTCGTCGGCAAATCCATTGTCACCCAAAACCCTGACCTGGTCTCGGGCATGTTAACGGCAATTAAAGATTTTGTGCAGGACTCATTTGGTGGTGAAAAAGAAGAGGAATTGGAAACGCTGCGTATCGGAGAACGCAATATATGGATTGAACAAGGCGACCAAGCCTTTTTGGCAGCCGTTATTCGCGGAAATCCACCCACAGGTTTGCAGCGAGTTCTGAATGAAGCTTTGGAGGAGATCCATTTCAAAAAGCGAGAAGCGCTGGTATCCTTTGATGGCGATGCAGCGGGTTTTGAAGAAGTACGTTACATTCTTGACAATTGTCTACAGGCTCAGTTTAAGGAAAAAAAACGAAAACGCGCCTACCTCCCCTGGTTTATGATCAGCATCCTCTTAATTTTAATTTTTATTTGGATTTACCAAATTTTCTATGATCATCGACGGTGGTCTAATTTTATTGCCAACCTCCGTGGAGAACCCGGCTATGTCGTGACCTCTTATGAAAAGAAGTCGGGAAAGCACTATATATCCGGATTACGAGATCCCCTGACAAAAGATCCATTAGAATTGTTGCAGGACGAAGGGCTCAATCCGGAGCGGGTTTTCTTTGAATGGGAGCCTTACTATTCGGACTATCCGGATTACGCCAGTAAACGAATCAGAGATATCCTAAAGCCGCCGGATTCTATACGCCTCGAATTCAAGGCTGGAATCCTGCAAGCAGAAGGTTCCTCCCTTCACGCCTGGTTGAAAGACACCCGCAAATTGGTTGCACTTATGCCCTGGGTAAAGGGGTTTCAGGCGACTGCGGTTGTTGATATCAATAGCAAACTTAATCCTCCTGAAACCGTAACCATTGGAATTGATGGCACAGCGCTGACTGCCTCTGGATCTGCATCCCATCAGTGGATCACCGCAGCTCGCCAATTGGCCGCTGCTTTACCCGGCATAACTCAATTTACGGAAGATCATCTCATTGACCTGGATTTGATAACACTGAAAAATACGAGAGAAAAAATTGAACGATGGGTTGTACTTTTTAAAGCGGGTCTTAACGAGCTTCTTCCCGGGCAGGAGGCATCTATAAAAGAGGTGTCCGAAGAAATTGAACGCCTAATTCCCTTGACCGAAATATTCGGTATCCGGCTTCATGTAGATATCATCGGGCATGCCGACAGTTCAGGATCTGAAGAGCAAAACCTGGATCTGAGCAGCTCCCGAGCTGATGCCGTTCTATCCACCTTTGTCTCAAAAGGCATCGACGCAGACTATTTCACGGCAAAGGGTATTGGATCCAAAGAACCTTTGCGGAACGAAATCACCGAGCAGGACAGGGCATTTAACCGGTGCGTTACCCTTAAGGTGAATTTGCCTGAGAATCTGTTGTGAAACGAATCAAAACGCTTGAGATTTAGTCCCCCTCAATGGCCATAAAGCGGTCGATGTTCGGTGACAATTCGCTATCGTAGTTTAGATCCTCGTGTGCCTCGTCGGCAATTGTGGGAAGATAGATGCAAAAGGTGCTCCCTTTTCCCGGCTCACTAACGACGTTGATAGAGCCCCTATGACCCTTAACAATACCGCGGACCATCGCCAGACCCATTCCTGTACCGAGATCCTGGGATTTTGTTGTAAAAAACGGGTCGAATATTTGTTCAATGGTACGTTTGTCCATGCCGTGACCTGTATCAGTGACGGTCAATTTGACGTAGTTACCGGGGATAAGGTCTGGAAAGTAACTAACTTGCTCGCTATCCATCTGAATCGTTTCCATACAAACTTCCAATACACCGTTTTTCCCCTCCATTGCGTGAGCGGCATTCGTGCACAGATTCATCAGCACCTGGTGAATCTGTGTTGGATCGGCCAACGCCATGCCGTTTTTTGAGCTGATGTTTTGGCGGATTTCAATCGATTCCGGTAAAAATGCCCGCAGCAATTTAATCGATTCATTTATTATTTGACTAATTTTAACCGGCCGTTTTTCATGTTGCTTACTTCGGCTGAATGTCAATATTTGCTGAATCAAACCCTTAGCTCGTTCGCATGCCATGGTGATTTTATCAAGTTTGATGCGGCTGGGACTCTCCGGCGGCAAACCATGATTTGCTAAATGCGCATATCCCATTATGGCAGCCACAATATTATTAAAGTCGTGCGCGATTCCACCGGCTAGGGTGCCGATGGCTTCCATTTTCTGAGCCTGACGCAGTTTTTTTTCAAGCAGGATTTCATTGGTTAAATCGCGTTTGACGACCATATAACACTGGATATCACCCGATTGGTCTTTTATGGGCGAAATCGTCACCCCCTCGTCAACAAGTCTACCGTTTTGGTTTCCATTCATGCAGCGACCAGTCCATTCCCGTCCATTTTGCAGGATATTACACATGGCGCGATAAAACTCGGGGCTGTGAATTTGGCTTTTGAAAACTCGAATGTTTTGCCCGACGATATTTTTCCGAGGGTAGCCTGTTGCGCGCTCGAACGCCGCATTGACATACCGAACCGTTCCATCAACTGAGATAATCATGACAGAATCAGAAACCCTGTCTAGCGCCAGTGTAAAAATTGGACTTTCAATTAGGTGTTCATTCAATTCATTCTGATTCATTGAGAACCTCGCTGATCACAGATCATTTCGAATATAAGGTTGGGATTCAAATCCTCTGTTGGGCATAAGGCAGCTTCTTGTCCCTCAGCTTTTTAACCGCCATACTCTTGAGCAAAGACTTTGCCAAATTGTTGTAAATATATCAGGTCTAGTTATAAGAAACTGAATTTGTTTTAAAACATTGAAGAACAGCAGGAGTTTAGATGAACCAGAAAGAGGGAGGTCAACTGCGGGATATGCCCAAATGTTGGGGCAAATAGCCTGAAAAGAGTTCTTCTCAATCAGCGCCTTTTTTTTGAACGCAGCCCTTTTATAAGCTGTTCCGCGGCAGAGAAGGGATCGATTTGGCGAGTTTTAAGATTTTGGAGAAGTTCAGCATAAGCAGGCGTGCCTTTGGCGTTTTGAAATAATTTGTCAGCTGCCAATTCCATGACATGCTGGCGGAACAATAGAAATTCCCACTTAAAGTTGTGTTCAGTAAATTTTCCGCTTTCCAATAGAAATCGACGGTGTCTGCAGAAGGCATCCACCAGCTCTCTGATCCCCGCCTGCTTATTGGCAACTGTTTTCAGAACCGGTCGGGACCAGCCTTCGTCGCCTATTGCGCTCATTTCAAGCATAATCCGCAACTGCTCGGCAACATCATCAGCCCCGGGATAATCCGCTTTATTCACAACAAATACATCTCCGATTTCCAGTAAACCGGCTTTCATGGCCTGGATGTCATCGCCCATACCGGGAATACTCACAACTGTGGTGGTATGAGCAAATTCGGCAATTTCTACCTCATCCTGCCCAACCCCCACGGTTTCAATGACAATCACATCATACCCCATCGCATCGAGGACCAAAACCGTTTCCCGAGTTGTCCTACTTAAACCCCCGAGGTGTCCACGGGTCGCCATGGAACGGATAAACACACCACTGTCCTCAGTGTGATGCCGCATGCGTATCCGGTCGCCAAGCAATGCTCCACCTGAAATCGGGCTCGACGGATCTACCGCAACGACACCTACTTTCATGCCTTTTTGACGAAATTCGGAGATGACGCCGTTCACTAAGGTCGATTTTCCGGAGCCGGCCGGACCGGTGATGCCAACAACTAACGCCCTACCGGTATTAGGGTAAAGCAATTTAAGTGTATCGATTCCTTCCGACCCACCCTCCTCCAGTTGGCGAATTAGCCGTGCTCCCGTCAATTGATCACCCCGAAGAATTTTTTTTACGATTGCCTTCAAAATCAGTGTCCATTCAAAAATTCTAATTTCAGATTGTTCTGTTTTACCATTTGCAGCAAAAAATGTTTTAATGATCTGTTTTGGGTGAAATATCCCAGATGAAAATCCTTATGATACCCTTGCTTAAAACTCGTCACATCCAGTCCCATGGCGAGAGGCCGAATCTGAGCCATTTGAACCGATCCCTGGTCAGCTGCGAAATATTTTTCCCCATGCGGCACATGAATAAATTCTCGGGTTTCAGACAAATATTGGGTTCATTGGTCTGAAATTCTTTAAAACCATGAGGTTCAAAAAGCCTGACAAGCATATGCCGGTATTCCAGTGCAGATTTATTTGTTCCGTCCAAATCCCACGTCCATGAGTATCCGACCATATAAGCGATCTTATCCTCAATCTGCGGGTAGCTCAGCATCATCTCAACCATACCGGACGCAATTCGGGCGCTTCTCAAACTGCGGCAGACCTCGACGGCTTTTATTTCAATCATTATACCGGGACCAAGGTCAAGCCATCGCTCGCCGCTATCTGGATGAGCCAAAACCCCGTAACCGACAATGCGGTTATCATCGATCACAGCTAAAACGACATTCGCGTCCGCATGTTCGGCAATCCTTTCAAGGCTTTCACGTCTGGTATAAAGGGATTTGAAATTCGTATGAAAGCCGAATTCATCTGCAAATGAATAGCGCCGAATCTCCTGGGGATTGCAAAACGATCGAATTCGAACACCACCCGCTGGGGTCGAATAGATATGATCCATTGACAATTGTTTCTAATTCAATTAGTAATTATTTAGGCA
Source organism: Desulfobacterales bacterium (assembly GCA_050121225.1). GTDB lineage: Bacteria > Desulfobacterota > Desulfobacteria > Desulfobacterales > JAFDCJ01 > JAFDCJ01. The sequence continues at coordinate 4,574 of JASFJP010000091.1, read as the reverse complement.
AATTATGCAGTTTCAATATATAAGTACGTGTGAGACTGTCAAGAAATTTAGTAAAACTCACCGAACCCCAACAAGCCTGGCTGGTCGAAGCCAAGTGAAAATCCCGCACCAGCGGGGTTGTCGCGAAGCAGTGATCTCTATTCATCGGGGAAGCCCAAAGGGATAAATTACGATTCTGCAATCGATGTGATTAATGATCCAAAACATGCCATTTCGAAAGTTTCTGATATAATTATCGACGGGTCTCTCCCCTAAAAGCCACTGCCCTTGGTGCTGAATCATAAAAAATTGTACACAATTTTTTTCTTGACTTAGTAACAATGTAGCTAATATATAGCTATAATATGGATAACATAAATTCCCGATGGCTAGGCTTTGGGGGCAGATATCTTATTGGATTTAATTATCCTAACTCATTAGAAAAGGAGAATACCAATGACCGATTTAAACTGGTTGCCCAGAGAATCAGGCATTAAGGATCATTTTCTTTGGGGTGAAGAGCATTTCTCAGATAAAGATCCTGGTGTAATTTTCGAGAAAAAGCCGATTCTCGATCCGAAAGGTAATGCGGTTGACGGCCTCTATTCGGCCTGGATTATTTTGAATAATCCCAAACAGTACAACTCATATACAACCGAAATGGTCAAAGGCGTTATTGCTGGCTTTCAGCGCGCTTCAGCTGACACCTCATGCGTGGCTGCGGTTTTCACCGCCATGGGCGACAGGGCTTTCTGCACGGGGGGAAACACTAAGGAGTACGCCGAGTATTACGCCGGACGCCCCAATGAATACGGGATTTACATGGATCTCTTTAATGGCATGGTCGACAGTATCCTCACGTGTAAAAAACCGACGATTTGCCGGGTCAACGGAATGCGGGTTGCCGGAGGCCAGGAAATCGGGATGGCCTGTGATATCACCATTTCAAGTGATCTTGCCATTTTTGGCCAAGCCGGACCACGCCATGGATCCGCCCCGGATGGCGGCAGTACCGACTTTCTCCCATGGATGTTGCCGATGGAGCTCGCCATGTGGAACTGCGTCTCCTGCGAGATGTGGAGCGCCTATAAAATGAAGCAACTCGGGCTCATTTCCAAATGCGTTCCGGTCATCAACGATAAAGGAAAATGGGTGCGCAATCCAGCCATTATCACGGACAAATATATCGAAGACGGCGAAATCGTCTACGGAGAATTCAAGATCGGAGAAGATGCCAAAAAAGCACGGGATTTTGTAAAAAGTGCCAAGACCGATTTTGAGCTTCTGGACACGGAAGTAAATAAAATTTTGTGGACGTACACTAATCTATTCCCCGGCTGCCTCATAAAGAGCGTCGAGGGCATCCGGATGAAGAAAAAGTTCTTCTGGGATCAGGGCAAAACCGTTAACCGCCACTGGCTGGCTGTAAATATGAATTGTGAGGCCTATCTAGGCTTCAATGCCTTTAACACTAAAAAAATTACCGGACAAGATGTGATCGACTTCATTGAATATCGCCGGCGACAGGCGCAAGGCGAAGCTTTCGATCTCGAGTTTATGGCTGCGGTTTTAGGGAAACCACAGAAGTCGTAAATTTGATGCATCGCCAAATTCAAAAAACCGTTATCATACGGTGAATACACCTAACCTGGAGGATAAAATGCTTCTGGAAGGAAAAAACGCAATCGTCACCGGAGGCTCCCAAGGAATCGGAGCCGCTGCCTCTCTTGAACTGGCCCGTGAAGGTGCTAACGTCTGCCTCACCTATCGCAAACACGAAGCGGAGGCAAAAAAATATGCAGAAGAAATCCAGCAGATGGGACGAAAATCCCTGGCAATCCAATGCGATATTGCCGTGTTTGCGGATGCCGAACGGGTAGTAAACTCCGCTATGGATGCATTTGGAAGTCTTGAAATCCTGGTAAACAATGCCGGCATGAACTGGGACGGAGTGTCATGGAAAATGTCTGAAGAACAATGGGATCGGGTGTTGGAAGTTAATCTCAAAGGCTATTTTAATTTCACACGTCATGTCTCGCCACTTTTCAAGGATCGTAAGTACGGAAAAATCATCAATATAACATCGATAAACGGCCTACGCGGCAAATTCGGTCAGACAAACTACTCCGCCTCCAAAGCGGGGATTATCGGATTTACCAAAGCGCTCGCCAAAGAACTGGGTGCTTTCAAAGTAAATGTCAATGCCATAGCCCCCGGTCTAATTGAAACTGCGATGCTCAAAGAATCTGAGGCACGGGATAAAATTGTTGATTTGGCAATGGCCGAGAGCGCCCTCAAACAAGTGGGTGAACCCGAAGATTTGGCTTATTTAGTGGCATTTCTGGCATCCGATAAAGCCAAACATATTACCGGAGAGGTGATTAAGATCGACGGTGGACAGTATATTTAATTGGAGAGGTGTTCATGAGCAAAGTAGCGATCATTGGAGTGGGTCAGAGTTCTTTTGTGCGGTCGTATCCCGGTTCGATCCGAGAGCTGGCCTTTGAGGGATTTAAGGAGGCCATGCAGGACGCGCATCTTACCACCAAAGATATTGATGCATCTGTGATCTGTTCGGCACCCGAATACGATAAACAAAGATCACCGGCCGGTGTATTTGCAGAATATCTCGGCCTCAATCCCCAGCCGACGTTTTATGTCGAAAGTCTGTGTTCCTCAAGCAGCATGGGAGTGAGATTGGCCTATTCACTGATAAAATCGGGGCTTCATCAAACCGTGGCTGTTATAGGCTTTCAAAAAATGTCGGAAATATCTTCCTCTGAATCTCAGGAGCGCATGGGGCGCGGTGCCGACATCCAATGGGAAAGCCCCTTTGGTACGATGATGCCTGCATATTACGCAATGTACACCCGGGCGCATATGGAAAAATACGGCACTACCCCGGAAGATCTGGCTCGCATCAGGGTTAAGGCCGCAACATACGGCCAATTAAATGAACGCGCCGTCTACCGCAAGCCGGTAACCCTTGACATGTTTTCGGATCCTGAAAATCGAATGGCCGGTCCGGTAGCCAGTCCCCTGCGTGTGGGTGATTGTTGTGCCAATGCCGACGGCAGCTCCTGTATCATCGTCGCCAACGGGGATAAAGCCAAGTCCGTATGCGAGAAACCCGTCTGGATACTGGGCTTGGGAGCTGCCACATCAAGTGTCAATCTGGCAGGAAGAGGCCTGTTTACGGGTTTAACTGTAGCCCAACAAGCCGCCCAACAAGCCTATGACATGGCAGGCATCGCTCCCAATGATATCAATGTTGCAGAAGTACACGACTGTTTCACCATCGCGGAGATGATGGCTTATGAGGATCTCGGTTTTGCCAAACCGGGGGATGGCAAAGAACTGATAAAGGGCAAAGAAACCTATAAAGAAGGCAGCATTCCGGTCAATGTGGACGGCGGACTGCTGTCCAAAGGCCACCCTATCGGCGCCACCGGTGGTTCTCAGATCAGAACCGTCGTTTTGCAGTTACGAAACGAAGCCGGTGCAATACAGGTCGACAACCCGGAAATCGGGCTGGTACACAATATCGGCGGTGTGGGCCTGTACGGGAATGTAACCATACTGGGGCGCTAGCATTTAACCCCTTAGTTGAGGTTAATTGAGGACTAAAGTGAATTAATGAATGAATTGAAGGAAGAAAAAATATGGGCAACGTCAAAGAGGTGGATGATCGGTTTAAAAAATTTGGAACGGTAAGTTTTACTTCCATTACGAAAACCAATGATTTCATCAAATATCTGGAGGAAGGTAAAATTATGGGCACCCGCTGCAATGACTGCGAGCAGGTGTTCTTTCCTCCCAGGTCGGATTGCCATCAGTGCCTCGCCGACAACATGGAGTGGTTTGAAGTTAGCGGCACCGGCAAACTGGTCACATTCAGCAAGTTGGAGTACGCACCGATAGGTTTCCAAGAGGATGTTCCCTACTGTATTGCTTTGTTAGATTACGGCGATTACAAAATTTTCGGGCGAATCGCGGATGAGCTATCAGATGACGATATTAAAATAGGAATGAAGATGAAGACAGCCGTCAATAAGCTACCCAACGGACAGCTGAATTATGTGTTTAAAAAAGTGTAATTTTCATTCACCCCGGAGTGCATAAAGAAGACAACGCATATAAAATAAATTAGGGATAGGTACTACTATGCTCAAAGGTTCGCCGTTCAGGGTTATAATGATCCTGAACCTCTGAACCCTTGTATGAGACTCCACTAGTTGATGTCTCAGGTTCTATAAAATTGGCCGCTCCGATTGCCGAGTCAATATCCAACAGCGAACCGTAGAACAGCAGAATAACGAACCGCAGAATTTCGAAGGATGGTTTCGCTACTCTCAGTCATTACAATAAAATAGATAGAATACATACCTTCGACATTCGACCTGCCCGCTATGCCTTAAAACGGGTTCAAGTCAAGTTTATCAATTTGACTCATAGCCCAATGATTACGGTTACCCAATGTAATATGCATGGCAGGCGGGTATTCACTATTCGATATTCGCTTTTTTATAAGCTCCGCAAAGCCGAAGATTCTTTTTCGATCAAACTGGCCGCTTTTCAGGCCAGCGGCTGGGCTG
>JASFJP010000090.1:0-11029 GCA_050121225.1 Desulfobacterales bacterium | reverse complement strand
CAACTTCAAGGCTGAACAACTATCATGGTTTCAACATTCGCGCAAGGCTATTTAGCCTAAGGCAACATTATCCCACATCTTGTCATCGATGGGTTCAGGAAATAGGGTCATATTAATGAGCGGTAGTTTATTGCGTTTCGTTTGTTAAAAAATCCTCGACGCCCTTGCTAATTTCTTGGGCAAGATCGATCAAAAATTTTTGATCGCGCAGTGCTTTTTCATCGGAAGGATTTGTTAAATATCCGACCTCCAACAGAATCGCCGGCATGTTGGCTCCTTTCAGCACAGCCAATGGGGCTCCTTGGACTCTGCATTTTCTTATCGATTCTAGTTTGCTTATATGCGCCTTTATTGCCTGAGCAAGACGCCGACTGTCGTTAACATGGGCATTCTGAACCTGATCCCAGGGGACTGCCGCCTGGCGATCGATATCCGTATTAAAACGATTTTCTTCATAATTTTCCTGTTTTTCTCTAAAATCCTGATAATAGTAAACGAGTGTGCCGGCGGTGCTATGAACGAAACTGCCTCCGCAGTGCAGGCTAACAAACAGAGCCGCATTCAGCTGGTTAGCTAAAGCTGTGCGTTTTGAAAGATCTACCCCGTAGTCGTCCTTACGTGTCAAGACCACCTTGACGTCTCTATCAAGTTCATTTGCGATCAATTGGGCCAGTTTTAGAGCGACCGCTTTTTCTGATGTTCCATCCGAACTTCTGGCACCGGAATCCTCTCCGCCGTGTCCGGGGTCCAACACAATTACGGGTTTAAATGCGTCAAATAATGGTTCCTTTGCGTCAGTTAATGAGCGACCGGCAAAAATCATCAGGATCGCGAAAATGACGCCTAATGCACGGTGTAAATCTTGGTTAGATGATGTTGCTTGATTAGGTGTTTTCATCCGGCGTTCCTGGCATACGCGCTATTTTACTTGACAGCTATTGGGTTTGACATTATCTGTATTGTTCCATATACTGATATCTAACGAAATTAGGTATAAAGTCAAGCGAGTAGGTTTACTTAGCCACAGACCCACACGGATTTACCCTGTTAAATAAGATTTGAGATTCATATTTATTTCTCAAATCTTAGCTTGAGGTGCGGGGCCAGCATCAAATAAAACCGGTATGATGCTCAATTTGACATGATCTGAAAATGAAAACCATTAACCTCAAGCTATTTAACTGGGCAAGCACAGACAATTTTTTTGGGTCTTATTGCATGCAGCTTGTTGTAGCGAAGCGGAAATCCCGCCCTGCGGGGCTGCGATATAATAGACATTATTCCTATAGCCCGATACCCAGTTAGCTCTGCTGCGGGGAGCCTTCATTTAGATCTTCGAAATATTGGTAAAATTTTCGACGTTAATTGTTCGAATTATTTCATACTTGAAAATGCGAGAGTGGCGGAATTGGTAGACGCACTGGACTTAGGATCCAGCTCTGGCGACAGAGTGGGAGTTCAAGTCTCCCCTCTCGCACCATTTTAATATTTGCTTTACGTGTTCTTGCGGGGGATCGGGTAATAACAGGAAACTGAAGTTAAAGAAGGGTTCATCATGCAATATACTGTTGAAAATGTAAGCAGCGTTAAAAAGACATTACACATAGAAGTTCCTGCAGATGAGGTAGTTCGTGAGCTGAACAGCGCCTATAAGGAGCTGAAAAAACGAGCCAAAGTTAAAGGTTTTCGTCCGGGGAAAATACCCCGGTCAGTGTTGGAACGACTATTTAAAAAGGATGTTCATGCGGATGTGTCATCTAAGTTGATTCAAAGTTCATTCATGGAGGCCCTGAAGGAAACCGAATTAAAGGTCATTGGGAATCCACAATTAGATCCGCCAGAGCTTGATGCATCCGGACCGTACGCGTATGATGCCACGGTCGAGATATCGCCGGAAATCGACGATATTGATTATAAAGGTTTGGCACTTAAACGAACAAATTACACAGTGTCAGACGAGGAAGTGGAGGCGCAACTGAAGATACTTCAGAAGAATATGGCGGATTATCAGAAAATAGAAGAGAGTCGTCCGATTCGGGAGGACGACTATGCATTAATCGATTATGAAGGATTCCGCGAAGGTCAACCATTTCCGGAAACGGCCCTGACCCAGAATTTTAGAATGAAAATCGGTGATGGGCAGATACTTAAAGAGTTGGATGACCAAATTATCGGCATGAAACCTGGTGATACAAAGGAGGTCAACGTAACCTTCCCGCAGGATTATTCCAACGAAAATCTGGCCGGTCTCGACATATCTTTTCGTGTAACATTGAATGAAATTAGAGAAGAGGTGCTCCCGAAAATTAATGACGCACTCGCAAAGAAAGCCGGTCAGTATGAAACCCTGGACGAATTAAAAAAAGTCATTGTCGACAATTTGAATCAGGGATATTCAAAACGTATGGAACAGGAATTGCATGAGCAAATATATCAGGATCTGATCGCCAAAACTGATTTTGAGGTCCCGGACACCCTGGTCGAAATGGAGCTGGAAGGCATCGTTGCCGAAGCCGAGCGGTCTTTTGCCTATCGCAATATTTCAATGGAAGATCTGGGTGTCACTCGGGAGTCGATCGCTGAAAAATATCGCGATACCGCGGTCAAACAGGTAAAACGACACCTGCTTTTGAACAAAATGATTGATCAGGAGGATTTGAGCCTGTCCGACGATGAGCTGGAAAGCGCTTTGGGAGAGATGGCAGAGAACTTTAATCAACCCCTTGAAGAGATAAAAAAATATTACGATCAGCAACAAGACAAGCTTGAGTTTTTTAAACATACACTACTTGAAAAAAAGGCGATCAAGCTTATCATTGATAGTGGAAAGATCGAGGATGTAGAGCCGGAAGAGAAAGCCCCTGATCAAGAAAATGAGCAAGTAGCCACCGACGGTTAACCTGCCAACAGACAACTCGCCAAAGAAAAAATCTAAAAAAGGAGAATTTTTGTGCCGCTGATACCAATGGTTATTGAACAGAGCAGCAGAGGCGAACGTGCCTACGACATTTATTCAAGACTGCTCAAGGATCGCATTATTTTTCTAGGAACTGCCATGAATGACGAAGTCGCCAACTTGTTGATTGCGCAGTTTCTTTTTTTGGAATCTGAAGATCCTGACAAGGACATTAATTTCTATATAAATTCGCCCGGTGGATTGGTAACCGCCGGATTAGCCGTCTATGATACCATGCAGTATATCAAGCCGGATATAACCACGGTCTGTATCGGGCAAGCTGCCAGCATGGGGGCAGTTTTGCTGACCGCCGGTACAACTGGGAAACGCTATTCCTTGCCAAACTCAAGGATTCTTATCCATCAGCCGATGGGTGGTTTTCAGGGACAGGCATCGGATATTGAAATTCAAGCCAAAGAGATACTCCGGATGAAAGACACTTTGAATCAAATTCTGGTCAAACATAGCGGAAAGAAAATTAACCAGATTCAAAAAGACACCGACCGGGATTTTTTTATGACTGGCGAAGAGGCTAAAGAATATGGTATTATAGATCATGTGATTACCAATCGAGACGATCTCGACAAAATAATTATGGCGGAGGCGTAGAATGCCGAAGAAAAAAGACGAAAACGACAATCTCTTTTGTTCATTTTGTGGGAAAAACCAATCAGAGGTCAGGAAATTGATCGCGGGTCCCGCGGTATACATCTGTGACGAATGCATTCAACTTTGCAGCGAGATCATCGAGGAAGAGAGCGAAAAGGATGCAAAAGATTCGGAGCAGATGATGGTTCCGAAAGAAATCAAGGGCAAGTTGGACGGCTATGTAATTGAACAGGAGGCAGCTAAAAAGGTGCTCTCAGTTGCGGTGTATAACCACTACAAGCGGCTCGATGGATCATTTAACACGGGAGATGTCGAAATCCAGAAGAGCAATATCCTCTTGATCGGCCCGACTGGTTGCGGGAAAACTTTGCTCGCTCAAACCCTCGCGCGCTTTTTAAACGTGCCGTTTACGATTGCCGATGCTACGAGTTTGACGGAAGCCGGCTATGTCGGCGAAGATGTTGAGAATATCATTCTCTCGCTGCTTCAGAACGCCGACTATGATGTCGAAAAAGCCAAACGGGGTATCGTTTATATCGATGAAATCGACAAGATCGCCAGCAAATCCGACAATCCATCCATCACCCGCGATGTGTCCGGTGAAGGTGTTCAGCAGGCGTTGCTGAAGATAATTGAGGGAACAACTGCCAGCGTACCGCCCAAAGGGGGACGCAAACATCCCCAGCAGGATTTTGTCAAAGTTGATACATCCAATATTCTTTTCCTATGCGGTGGAACATTTACCGGTTTGGAAAAGATAATTCAGCGCCGCCTTGGTTCCAAGATGATGGGTTTTGGCGCCAAAATCGTCCAAGAAAAAGAACGCAGTATTGGTGATATACTGAAGCTGGTTCAGCCTGAAGATCTCATCAGTTTTGGGTTGATTCCTGAATTTTTGGGTCGACTGCCAGTCGTTGCAACCCTGGATGAGTTGAATGAGCATGCTTTGATTCGGATCTTGCGAGAACCAAAAAATGCCTTGCTCAAACAGTTTAAGAAGCTTTTTGAGATGGAAGGGGTCAACCTGCGCTTGACCGACAGCGCCCTTTCGGCCATTGCAAAAGAAGCCATGAAACGAAAATCCGGAGCGCGAGGCCTGCGTGCGATATTGGAAGGTTGTATGCTGGATATCATGTATGAAATTCCATCCATCGAAAACGTAAAAGAATGTGTCATCGGTGAAGACGTTGTTCTACGCAAAGAGGAACCGATTTTGCTTTATGAACAGACCAAAAAACAAGCCTGACCGGCTCCTGTCTCTATTCCTTTGAATGCGTGCCGGTTGGGGGGTGGGTTATTTGGATGCAGCCGGCCTAAAAAAAATTATTCCCCTATTGATGTTTAAAAACCGTTAAAACACGAGTTAACGCGGTTTTTGGAAACGCATGCCCGGACGAAGTTAAAAATCTGATCGGGGCGTGAGCTTATTAACCCTAAAGTTTGAGATATAGTTACCATGGTGAATATTCCAAAATTTTTCAAAGACGAAGAATCTGTTCCGTTAAAAATATTTCTTCCACTATTGCCGTTGAGGGATATTGTTGTTTTTCCGCACATGGTCGCACCTCTTTTTGTAGGTCGTGAAAAATCGGTGAATGCACTTGCCGACGCGATGAATAAAGACAAGAGCGTATTTCTTGCCACCCAAAAAAAAGCTGGTATCGATAATCCCGGAGAGGACGACATCAGTCAAGTGGGGACCATTGGTAAGGTGTTACAACTTTTGCGATTACCGGACGGGACAGTAAAAGCGCTGGTTGAAGGCAAGACACGGGCTCGGATTATCCGATTTGTACCGAATCAGGAATTTTTCCAAGTTGAGCTTGAGAAAATATCCACACCTGGGATTAATCAGGCAGAATCCGAAGCACTATCACGGTCCATTCTGGAAAGCTTCGACAATTATGCCGAGCTGAACAAAAGCATCTCAAAAGAATTGATAACCAATGTGAACTCTATTACGGATCCATCCCAATTAGCCGATACGGTGACGGCTCATTTTTCCTTCAAAATTGAAGACAAACAGCGTCTGCTGGAGACAATCGACCTTGCTGAAAGGATGTCTCTGCTTCTGAGCCTGATAAAAATGGAGATCGAAGTTTATCGCATGGATCAGCGCATCAAAAACCGGGTCAAAGAACAGATGGAGAAGACGCAAAAAAATTACTATCTGAATGAACAAATGCGAGCCATCAAAAAGGAAATGGGGGCTGATGACGATCCGGGAGATGAAATCAAGGAACTCGAGGAAAAGATTAAAAACAAAAAGATGTCCAAGGAAGCCACCGAAAAGGTCGAGCAGGAGCTGAAAAAGCTGAAGATGATGACCCCCATGTCGGCGGAGGCTACCGTAGTCCGTAATTACATTGATTGGATCATCAGTCTGCCCTGGTTTGAAATAACCGAGGTGCAAGATGATCTCGACGAGGCTGAAAAAATTCTTGAAGAAGATCATTACGGACTCGAAAAGCCCAAGGAACGTATCTTGGAATATCTCGCAGTTCAGGCTTTGGTCAAAAAAATACGGGGACCGATACTTTGTTTCGTCGGGCCCCCGGGTGTCGGTAAGACATCCCTTGCTAAATCCATCGCAAGATCAACCGGCAGGGAATATATCCGCCTCTCCTTGGGTGGGGTACGGGATGAGGCTGAAATACGAGGGCATAGGAGAACCTATATCGGAGCGCTGCCAGGGAAGATTATACAATCTTTGAAAAAAGCCGGCGTTAATAATCCTGTGTTTTGCCTGGATGAAGTTGACAAAATGAGTATGGATTTCAGGGGGGACCCCTCAGCGGCGCTATTGGAAGTCCTGGATCCCGAGCAGAATTTTAGTTTCAACGATCATTACCTGGATCTTGACTACGATCTTTCCGACATTCTATTCATCACAACGGCTAATACGCTGCCGGACATTCCATTGCCGCTGCAGGATCGTATGGAGACCATCCGGCTCCCTGGTTACACCGAATATGAAAAGTACCATATTGCCGAAGGATTCCTGGTTCCAAAACAGATAACCAACAACGGCCTTGAGGGTAGAGAAGTTGTATTTTCCAAGAATGCCATCCTTACAATTATTCGGCGATATACGCGCGAAGCCGGTGTCAGAAACCTGGAACGGGAAATTGCCTCCATTTGCCGTAAACTTGCCAAAGAGGCGGTTAAGGACAAGAGCAAAACCGAATTTAAAGTCAATGAAACGTCCATTTCTAAGTACCTGGGACCCTACCGATTCAGACAGGAACAGGTGGAAGAAACGGACCAAGTCGGCATGGTTACCGGGCTTGCGTGGACCCAAGTCGGCGGTGAACTGCTTTTCATTGAGACATTGATTATGCCCGGCAAAGGTAAGCTCACTGTAACCGGCAAATTGGGTGATGTGATGCAGGAATCAGCACAGGCGGCCGTCAGTTATGTGCGATCCCGGGCGGCCCATTTGATGATCGACGATAAATTCTACAAAAAATATGATATTCACATCCATATTCCTGAAGGCGCCATACCCAAGGACGGTCCTTCGGCAGGTATCTCCATGTGTACATCTCTCGTGTCGGCCTTGGCCCAACGTCCGGTATATCGAGATATCGCAATGACGGGGGAGATCACCTTGCGTGGACGTGTGCTTCCCATCGGCGGCCTAAAAGAGAAAATTATAGCCGCCCACCGAGGCGGGATAAAAAAGGTACTCATCCCCAAAGAAAATGAGAAAGATCTAAAAGATGTTCCTAAAAGCATCTCAAAGCAGTTGGAAATCGTATCTGTGGAACACATGGATGAAGTGCTCAGTCTTGCCATGATCAGTGAGAACGGAAAGTCTCTTTTTAGAAAGATCGATATACCTCTAGAAGTATCTACTGAAAAATCGGAGAAACCACGGCAGTTGGTTTAACGTCCATTTGAATTATAGCGGTTATCGCTTCAATTTCCCTTGACAATATAACCGGGAATTGTTAGCTGTAAATTTTACTTGGCGATAGCCGAGGATTTTCGAGGGCGGGTAGCTCAGTTGGGAGAGCGGCGGCCTTACAAGCCGTAGGTCACAGGTTCAAGCCCTGTTCCGCCCACCATTATTTTATGCGTAATGGTGGGGGATACCCGGGCTTCTCAATTGATCTGAACAGTTGACCGGTACAAAATGCTGTTTAGTTCGTCTGGTTTTTCAGGCTTGGGTCCACCTTTCTACCATAAAGGTGGAAGATTTAATAAATAATGTGAATTTGGGGGCGTAGTTCAGTTCTGGTTAGAACGCCGGCCTGTCACGCCGGAGGTCGCGAGTTCGAGTCTCGTCGTCCCCGCCAGTTTTAAAGGGGTTTGGCAGTTGCCAACCCCTTTTTCATTTTTGGCGCAAACATGCCTATCTCAGTGCACCGCCATGACATATTACATATACATTCTCGAGAGTCTCAAAGATAAATCCAATTGTTTACTTACATAGTCCATATTATCATTTCTTGAGATCCACAAACTGCCTCGATATTGTTAAAGTCTGCGACGATTTTGGCGATATATGAAATTAAGGAGGGTGCGCCTCACTGATTGTCAACCTTAATTTTTCGAAAAGGCGGCTGGTCTGTACCGCCCCGAACTTTGTCATTCAAAAATGAAGCTTATACTCATACTTTTTTTGAATATCCTACTGGCTGTAATATCAGGAATACTTATCCATAAAGTCCGCAAAAAGATCGAAGACTTTTATACGGAAAAATCAGACAATAACTAGTTGAGAACAGCCAAAGTCCGTTATGTCCCTAACGATCTGAAATATTGAGATCTCGCGCCATTTCGGATTGTCATTTTAATAACCGGCTCCGGTAGTGTCCTGGGGCGATTTTTTCAGACAACCCCACCAAATCCTTCTTATGAACTGCCCTGCATGATTCTATTTTGTTTTTAATGCCAACATGTTTAGAAATAATTTGACCACTGGTAAACTTTTCATTTTGAAATCTTGGCTTTTTCTGATATTGCATACATACAGATGGTGAAACCGCAAGATTGTTTGAATCGACAGCTTGTTATTAGCCATGGTTTTGAGGAGCGGTAAAAAATGAATGTCAAAATAGTAAAAAAAGATGGTAGAGGAAGTGACCCGTATATCGATCGCCGCTCTGGAGATGACAGACGCCAAGTATATGACTCAGATTACTTTGAGACCAATGGTAAAGAACGAAGAACCTGGAGAGAAAGAAGACAACAAGATGAACGTCGGAGTGTATATTTCAGGATAACCAAATGGTCGAGTGTCTGTCCTTTTTGAAAGTTTAAATGATTTGCAGGCAGCCTTTTATTTCGCGGGAAACAACGGATCATGGAGAACGTAAAATTTAAAAAATATAATACAAATTTTTCTCAACTGCTGGGTTTATTCTTTGAAATGTCGGAAGAAAAACAAAAATTGTTAATTGAGCATGCCGAGAAAATTAGAGAGAACAGGCAAAATCCGAGGATTCCGTGTTTGATCTATGCCAACTACGAAATACTAAACACAACCTATAATGGCTTTATTTTGGATATTACGGTAAACGGAGCATTTATCGAGACGGATAGTCGATTTGATATAGACGCTCCTGTAAATATAACTTTTTTTAGTCCCTTTATTGATGGCGAAATTGAATTAAAAGGGAAAATCATTAGAGAAACATCAACTGGCATTGGTATTGATTTCCTCGATGATGCGTATTCCAAAAAGAAACTAGAAGACTTTTTATTTGAATTAAAAAAATATGATAGCAAATTTATTCGTTAAAAATTTGTGTGAAAAATCTTGACTCTCCGCCTTCGTCTTCGAACGGGGCTTAAATTTTTAATCCAATATTTTGTGTAATGCCCGGGCTAACTCGGTAATAATCTTGCAGGCAGGTATAATTTAGCGGATTTTTATCTAGAGCCTTCAAACCACGTACGATCGCTTCGGCCGCAGAAAGAGTGGTGATAAACGGCACCCGGTTTTTGACTGCGGTCCAGCCTATGGAGTATTCATCCACGCGGGATCGCTCCCCCAGTGGTGTATTAATGATGAGATCAATATGACCGTTTTTAATGTCATCTACAATATTCGGCCTTCCTTCTCTGATTTTAAGTACGGTCTTCACGGCTAATCCACGTTTTGAAATATACTCCGCCGTTCCATGGGTCGCCACCAGTTGATAGCCAAATTTTGCCAATCCTTCGGCAATGGGAATAGCCCGGGCTTTATCATTGTCATTGACACTCAGGAATACGGTTCCTGCCTTTGGAATAGTGATGCCGGTGGCTTGAAAGGCTTTAAACACCGCTTCTCCAAATGTGGGGGCGATTCCCATGACCTCGCCGGTGGAGCGCATTTCGGGGCGAAGAAAGATATCCGTTTTATCAAATCGTTCGAAGGGAAAGACGGATTCTTTTACAGCGACATACGGCAGCTCTTGCTTTAGTTGGTATCCGATTTGGTCGAGGGTTTTACCGGACATTACTTCAACGGCCATCTTGGCGATAGGTATTCCCGTTGTTTTACTGACGAATGGTACTGTCCGGGATGCTCGGGGGTTAACCTCGATCACATATAAGGTGTCAAACATCACCGCGAACTGAATGTTCAATAGCCCTCTGACATTCAGGGCTTTGGCAAGTATGGCGGTAAATTCTTTTATATCTTCCTGTTGATCGCGGCTCAGCAAAAAGGGCGGCAGCACCGCCATGCTGTCGCCGGAATGGACACCGGCCTCTTCAATGTGCTGCATAATGCCGCAGATCTGTGTCTGCCTGCCATCGGATATGGCGTCTACATCAAATTCAAAGGCGTCTTCCAAAAAGCGATCCAGAAGCACGGGATGCTCTTCAGACGCGGTGACGGCATGTTGCATATAATGTTTCAATGATTCAATATCATAAACGATTTCCATTGCACGACCCCCCAGGACATAGGACGGTCGTACCACTAGCGGAAATCCAATCCGTCTGCCGACTTCGATGGCCTCGTCAATGGATGTTGCGGTGCCGTATTGGGGATGGGGAATGTCCAACGAATCTAACAAGGCTCCAAACCGATCCCGATCTTCGGCCAGATCGATGGAATTCGGAGATGTTCCCCAGATCGGAACGCCGGCCTTTTCGAGAGGCAAAGCCAATTTCAGCGGAGTTTGGCCTCCAAATTGAATAATGACGCCATCGGGCTTTTCAAGCTCGACGACATCCAGCACATCCTCATAGGTTAACGGCTCAAAATAGAGTTTGTCGGCCACATCATAATCTGTGCTGACCGTCTCCGGATTACAATTGATCATGATGGCCTCAATGCCGAGGGATTTTAACGCCAGAATACCGTGCACACAACAGTAGTCAAATTCGATACCCTGACCGATTCGATTCGGTCCGCCACCGAGAATGATAACCTTCTTTTTACCTGAAGGCGTCGATTCATTTTCCTGGTCATAGGTCGAATAATAATAAGGGGTAAAGGACTCGAATTCTGCTGCACAGGTA
>JASFJP010000089.1:0-11063 GCA_050121225.1 Desulfobacterales bacterium | reverse complement strand
TGGTGGTTTTACCGGCCCCATTGGGTCCGATGACGCCATGAATTTTGCCCATTTCTACTCGCAAAGAGACCCCGTGAAGGGCGGGGATGCCACCAAAATTTTTATATACCTGATCGACTGTTAACAAATCCATCACGCACCTATAAAGTTCCGCAAGCGCCCTTTTAGGGCGCTTGCGGAAGCAACTCAGGCGATAATTATTTCTTGCAGGGTGGTTCAAGAAATGGTTTTAGAGCCACGGCGGGGCTTTGAATTCGGCCTCGGCAAGATCCACCGGCCAAAGAATTTTGGGCTTCCCGCCGAACATCTGGACAAATGGGAAAAAGAATCCTTTCATATAGTCACCGGTTCGGACGTCATTCCGCGAGAGCTGATGCAGGGTCCCCTCTGTTGAGAAATCCGTCCAGAAATCGTTGTAGGTGGCCCAGTCAAAGAACTGCCAAACCCCTTTGTATTTTACCTTTTCTCTGACGTGATAACATAGTTTATCGAAATCAAGGGTCCCAACGTCATTGAGGACTTTGATCGCCAGCCGGGTGTAGTCATAGGGTTGACCGGAAGGTGCAATCGAAGCGTCAATGCCATATTTGTCTTTAAATCGTTTCAACCAAGCCTTTTGTTCCGGATTGATCGCATAGGGTGAATCCATGCAGAGCGTGTAATCGGAAGCCTCTTTGGTATTATCATACCACTCCCCAGTCCAGGTGAGTCCATGTCCGAGAACAAGCGCTTTAAGGCCCATGGCGCGGATTTGTTTGATAATGTTGTACATGGGTACCCCGCCGGTCTGAGTCAGCGCGATGACGGAGACATCTGCTGCCTTGTATTTTGTGATCAGAGGGGTAAATTCGGTTTCATCAATGGCGTTCACATCAAAAGGCATCACATCAAAACCTGCGGTTCTCAGACTCACCACCAGAGCCTCGCCCCATCCCCGTCCATAATCGGTGTCCTCGACGATGACCCCGGCCTTTTTATTTTTTGGTTTCCAAAGACCTTTTTCCATGAAATATTTGAGTGGTGGGCCGTAGAGTCCTGCATAAACCGGAGGAGATGCCCACCCCTTGAACCACCCCTTGTACTTTTCCGGGTCATCATTTATTTTGAAATTGATGTACTGGGATTCGCCGCCATGACCGATATGGACGATTTTAAAGGGTGCCTCGGCATCCATGACCGCCATGGCTACCGAAGAATGCCAGCCTGTGACCATCATTTTGACACCCCCGTTGATCGCCTGTGTGACAGCCTTGACCGCCTTCTCAGGGCTTGATTGGCTGTCAACCCACACGGGCTCGACATCGAGGGTTTTGCCGTCCACCTTTACGGGGATCTCTCCAGCTGCCTTGGCTTCTTCCAGGGCCATCTCAACCCCTTTTCTGTGCTGATCGCCCGTCCGGCTGGCAGGACCGGTATAAGGGGCCATGAAGCCGATTTTGAGGGTCGTGGCCGCGTGAGCATCTTTTGGTAGGCCCATTGCCAGGGCACTTCCCGCAGCAGCTACCATTCCTGCTGTTTTCATAAAGTCACGCCGCGACATTTCTTTTCCTTTTTTTTCCTCAGGCATGGTCTGTCTCCTTTCCTTTAATTGGTTTGATTTTAATAAACCCCCCTCATTTTTTCCAATTGAATCAAAAAACCACCTCTAATATATTAAATAATGAAGAGTTATTAGGTATTAAACAAATCATATGTTGTCAAGATCATTTCTATCGAAGCACGAACTTTGATGCTTTACTCGATCGTGCGAGGTCGCTGGAAAATATTGTAATGGTGAACGAATCAATGCTATCACTAGCAGTTGACAAATAACTGTGTGCTATGATTGAGTCATACGTCTTGCTCTTTTGATTTTTAGCTGAACCGTTCAACCTAGATTTTAGTAAATTTCAGATTTTTAGGCATCAACTATTAGAAATAATCCAAGGGGGGGCGGTGTATGCAGCCATGAATGACCAAGAAGCCTCCGAGCTTCGGTTGTTTCACGAAGAAATCCGTGAGATGGGAATCGATTGCAAGCTTATGAACGGTACTGAAGCACGCCGGCTTGAGCCCCTGCTGTGCCGCGATGTTGTCGGCGCGCTTCACAACCCGTCCTGTTATCACCTGAATCCGTTTCGTCTGATCGTAGGTTACCTCGACGCTGCATTGCGTCGGAGATGCCGGGCCAAGTATGGTGTTGATGTAAAGGAGATAAAGATCAACAACGGTCGCATCGAACGAGGTCGCACATGATAGGTCTGAGACCGCTGTGAATGTACCAAACTCTTTCGTCACCCTTTTAAGCTATAGATCATTCACTTGTATTTTGCTTTTCTTAATTAAAAGATTTTTCGCATGCAGATATCTAAATTCGAAAGCCTGTTGCCCATTAAAAACAATTATTCATTTTTAGTGTGTTAGATTTTCTTCGTTTTGAATAATAGTTATTTATATTGTTCCGCAAAAGTTTTAAATTTCAAACCTAATTCTTTAGACTGGGCTTCGCTGTCCTCCAACTTTAGGACTTTACAGTCATAACCGAGCATCTCTTTCATGATGGCAGCGGTTTGAGCTGTATAGTGCACGGTTCCATCTGTATCGATTTTATCTATGCCATCAAAACGTTGTCCCTCTTCGTTTATGCGAATGGCTTCTTCCTCACTCAAGCCTTTAGGTAAAATAACGGTGCCGCCGTTACGATTCACACGTACTGGATAACCACCTGGCAATCCACCTGGTCCCGGAGCATGAGTCAAATCGTTGCTATCATCGGCCATGGCAAGTATAATGGCTGCAGCCGATGAGGCTGTTAGAATTTGTCCATCCCGCCCACCAGGACGGCGAAAATGGGTTGGAATTTCGGCAAACACTTTTTCCAGATCGAGCTGATCAGTGACATCTTCACCATCAATAGCAGCTTTTAAATAGTAAGGAGCACCTCCGGTGGTGCCGAAACGCGGCAAATAATGACTGACGTAATGCTGGGCAAAAAAATACACTGTGACATCCTTAAGCGGCCTGCCCAGCTGATAGCCGATGGAACCGCGAATAGCTGGTACTGGATTGGCCACATTACCAATACCAATTTCCGGAGCTATGTCCACTTTGTTCAGCACAGGGTGCACCGCATCGGGAAATGCTGAGTTAATTACTTTGATATTTAATCCGGTCTGTTTCACCGCCTGCATCAGCTTGTGAACCAAGGTCAGGTGCATCGGCAACCAAGGCCCAAAACGAGCCTTGTCTAATTCATCAAATACCGCTTTAGGGAGGGTGTTAATTACCCACCAAGACTGAAGGCTCACTGCACTGTAAATAATGTCTGGTTTGTATTCGTTAATTATTTTGGCTGTCTGGTCGATGTTGTAAAGATCGATTTTTACCGATTCGGTCTCTGGATAAAACCCAAGCTGGGAAGCCCCAAATGCAGCAATATTGGTCTTGCGATAGACCCATTCTTCATTAACATCCGCAGTGATGATTCTTCGGGAGCCTGGAACCCGCACCAACATTTCTAATACATGACCGCCTAAATCTCCCACCCCAATTATCATGATCGTTGTTCTTGCCATTATTACCTCCAAATTATTTGTTATATAATTGATTGATCGATATATATACGGAAAATAAACTCTTTAAATTTCGACCTGACCAAATAGTTAAAGTTATACGTGCCAGCCACAAAGCCACCAAAGAATATCGTTAACAAAAAAGCGCTTAATATTGAGGAGATTTCGCGTTTTTTTCTGAACAGCCGTTTTTTTCAATTAAGGGAATTGAAATATTTAAGATTATCTCACGCGATACACAAATTTTAAAAATTGTATAAACCGGCTAATAAAAGTCTATCTAAAACAAAAGACCTATACTTGGTCTGATTTTTGCCTAAAGTCAATATAAAATTGGCGTCTTACCTGGTTACTATTGACATGGTCGGGGGAATCCAGATATTCAAAAGCCATTGGGCACTTTTGGGTGCTTTTTTGAGTTTTTCTTTCAGTCTTTCTATAGCCGCAATCGCATGGAAATTGACTCGGAGATATACATGAAATCCTTTGAGCGGATTCCGACAACTACTAAAAAGAATATACGGTTTGTCTTGACCGATATCGACGACACCCTGACCAACAACGGTCGTTTGCCGGCGGTGGTTTTTGTGGCTATGGAACGTTTAAGAGCTGCAGGCATTCGAACGATTCCCATTACCGGCCGGCCGGCCGGGTGGTGTGATCATATTGCCCGCATGTGGCCGGTGGATGGATTGGTAGGAGAGAACGGCGCCTTTTACTTTCGATATGATGACAAGCGGAGAAAAATGCGGCGGCGCTATTTTAAGTCAGAAGAACAAAGAAATGCGGATCGCATTCAATTGGAAACGCTAAAGGACGAAATTCTAGAACAAATTCCAAAATGCCGGGTGTCAGCAGATCAAGCCTACCGTGAAGCAGATCTGGCGATCGACTACTGTGAGGATATACCACGATTGGCTGACGGTGATATTCTAGATATCGTAGCGCTTTTTGAAAATGCTGGCGCAAGGGCCAAAGTCAGCTCGATACATGTCAACGGTTGGTTCGGCGATTACGACAAACTCGCCATGACCGGAATTCTGTTTGAAGAAGTTTATGGCAACCGCCTGGACGATGTGAAGGAACGTGTCATCTTCATTGGAGACTCACCGAATGACGTACCCATGTTTGCCTACTTTTCCAATTCGGTCGGTGTTGCCAATGTTCTGCAGTTTAAGGAGATGATGACCCATTATCCTACCTGGATCACTGAGAAAGAAGGGGGGCTCGGATTTGCAGAAATGGTGGATGGACTCCTTTCTTAGTCCATCGATTCCTAAATTCGATCACGAACTTGTAATAGAGAATAGCAACTATGTCACCAAAAGATTTTGCGTCTTTTCAAATAGGCGCTAGACGATTTCATAAAGCCATGCTGGGTATACCGGATCGGGTTCCGGTGTGCGCTCAGATGCATGAATTTGCCATGCAGGAAATTGGAGCGACGGCTAGAGAATTTTACACAAACCCGGAAATTTTGGCCGCCGGTACATTGGAGGTACAGGAGAAATACGGTATTGATGTTCCGGTCCTTGACTACGATGTTTACAATATCGAGGCCGAAGGCATCGGGCAGGCAATGAAGTACAGTGATACCGATATGCCGGATGTCGATCGAACTAAACCGTTAATTCGTGACCACGATGATCTGTACAAAATTCGGACCCCTGATTTTGATTCGGAGGGGCGCTTTGTGCAGGTCATAGAAATGAACAAAATATTTCGGCAACTGATCGGAAATGACACTGAAATTACCATGAGATTTTGTGCACCATTCAGCCTGGCGGCCAACATTCGAGGCATCGAGGAAATCATCGTGGACATCTATACCGATCCTGACTTTGCACGGAGCCTTTTTGACCGCATTACGGAAGAGTTGTTGGTGCCCTGGATATTGCGATTGAAAAAAGAATTTCCGAAAGTAACATCTATTTCTGGCGATGATGCGGTCAGTTCTTTGCCGATTGTGAATTTGGATATTATCAGAGAATGGAACGTGCCTTATATCATGCGCCTCAGGGAACTATGCGGACCTGAGGTCTATGTGCCTAACTGGGTTGGAGAAGGTCATCTTAAAAAACCCGAACAAATGCTTGACCTCAAAAGACAGGTGTGCCCAGAATTTGTTGAGGGCCAGGACCCCGATGTTGAAAGACTGGGCCCGGCCTTGTATAAGCAGTACGCGTGCCAACATCAATTGCCGTTGATACTTGGTGTCGGAGCAGCTTTTCTGGCTACCAGCACTCCCGCAGAGGTAGCGGCTCGGGTTAAGCATTATGTTGAAATTGGCGGCAAAGACGGCAGGTTTGCCCTCTACTTGTGCAATCTGGGAGCCACTACGCCTGCCGCAAATATAAATGCCGCCATTGAAACCGTTCGCACTTATGGGATGTATTCGCCGGACCTCAAATGAGCGTAAATTAAATGAAACAACTTCCTAGCAAAGAACACTGTTACCAGCTTATGTGTGACATGCAGATGCTGGATCACATTGTGATCCATTCTCTGCAAGTCTGCAGAGTTGCCACATTTTTAACGGATTTTTTAAACCGTGAGCGACTTAATTTGGATGTCAAATTGATTCGGGCTGCCGCGCTTCTGCATGACATCACCAAGACCCGCAGCTTCAAAACGAAAGAGGATCACGCCCTCAGCGGTGGTCAATATCTATCTGATCTTGGCTATCCGGAGGTTGGCAACCTGGTAAGGCAACATGTCAGATTGGATGAATACGCTGACGGCAAAGCTGTTAGGGAAGTCGAGATTATCAATTATGCTGACAAACGCGTTTTGCATGATGAAATCGTATCCCTTGACCAGCGACTGAACTATATTCTTGAAAGATATGCCAAGAAAGAGGAACATCGTGAACGAATTCATATTCTCTGGCAGAAAACGAAGAAATTGGAGAAGAGGATATTCTTTGATTTGTCATTTGCACCGGGAGAGCTGATGCAGTTGCTTCCTGCCCGGGGCTACACAGCTGAATTGCAGGGTTATCAACGTGTGTGTGCGCAACTGTTCGCTGCTAAAAGATAGATCGTTGATATAAAGATTATTTCGGTTATCCCGCAAGCTCCAGTAAGTTACACCGGCTCACCCTCAAAGCCTACTCTTTGAGAAGTCACATGATTACTTTAATCACGAAAAACCAAACACGAGATACCCATACCTATGTTAAAAGCCATTATTTTCGATTTCGGTCAAACGCTGGTGGATTCGGCCGATGGTTTTCGGAAGGCAGAAAAAGAAGCCCAGGACAAGTTGTTGCGACATCTTGGTTTGTTGGATCGTGAAGACTTTTTGTCCATTTACCGGCGTCTGCGCCAAGAGTTTCACGACCGCTCCGATTTTTCCCGCAGATCGCTCTTCAATGAAGTCTATTTCTATTATTGCCTGGCTGCCGACGAACAGCAGCTCGAGCAATGGGAAACTGACTACTGGCAAACGGTGAAGGACCACACTAGAATATTTCCCGAGGCTGAAGCGGTGCTTGCAAACCTTAACGCGCGCTATTCCGTGGCCCTCATCACCAACACCCAGGGGCAGAGATCGTCCGGCACCCATCGCATCAGCCTTTTTCCCGAACTGGAGAAATTTTTTAAGATTATTGTGGTCGCCGGTGAAGGGGGCATCCCGGCCAAACCGGATCCTGAACCATTTCGTCGTTGTCTTACAAAATTGGGAATTGCGCCTTCAGAAGCGGTCTATGTGGGCGACGACTGGCGGATTGACATTTGCGGGGCGAGAGATGCAGGGCTGCACGCCGTTTGGCTGAAACATCATACCGTGAAGCGCAATTGGCCGCAAGTGGAAGAGGCGGTTCCCGAAATTTCCAATCTGAATGCATTGCTTGAAATAGACGATCTATCTAGCTCGTTTTGACCGATTTCAAGAATTGATATAGCCAGCTGCTGCGCAAACTGATGGCCTCTTCGGGACATATCTCATGGCAGCAGTAACAACGGATGCATTTGTCGTCATCGATAAAGGCACGCTCATTCTTCCAACTGATCGCTTCCATCGGACAACCTTGGATACATGTGCCGCAGGCGATGCATCGATCCCAAATTACTTTGGGCCGGACGGTAAACGCATTTTTGAACATAGGTTCAAACATCTGCTGATACCAGGGCAGCGGCCCGAGCCCCAGACTTCCTGGTGATACCCGGGACAGCTTGAAATCTGAGACTTTCACATCGGCCAGGTCAGCCCCGATGATTTCAATATCTGCCAGCCGGTTGGGATTGAACCCCCTTTGTTCGGCCTCCATGATGACCGGATTTGCGGTTCGATCGATACCCATGATTTCGCTGGCAACCACATCCAGAGCCAGGGGATTATTGGAACCCAGGAGCAAACCAACCTGGCGGGGGTCACCGGTTCCCGGCCCATCCCCTTCCATCGCTAAAACTGCGTCCATAATTGACAGGCGCGGCGCAATGTATTGGGCTAAATCGAGCAGCATTCCGGAAAATCGTTTCGTATCATGGAGCTTAGCGTGGTAACCGGGCTTGGACATCCCGGGTAATACGCCGAAAATATTTTTGACAGCACCGGTCATGACGGTGAAAAGGTGGGTTTTCATTTTACACAAATTAAAGACCGCACCTGCCTCATAAACCGGCGTGATGATGTCAAAGTGTTTGGTGAGAATACCGTCCGGGTAAGATACCGGCCGGGAGGTTGTGTCCCAGTTGACCTCAATTCCAGCCTCCTGGGCCGCCTGGTGCATTCCGCTGGTACGATAAATCTTATCTAAAATTTTCGCGGTATAACGGTAGCCTCCACCGGGAGAATCAGCAATAACAGGCTCTGCCCCCGCTTCTTTGGTCAGACCAGCGACCGCCGCTACCAATGACGGGTGTGTGGTTACGGCTTCATCGGGCCTGGCCTCTCGCAGCAAATTGACCTTGAGGACAATTTTCTCGCCCTGTTTCGCAAATCGCCCCATTCCGCCCATCAGCTTAATCAGGATTGCAAGCTTTTGATCGATTTCATCGTAATCCTTGCATTGCACTATGTAAACCTTATCATCCATGATGTGATACCTTTATGAAAATAAGTTTGAATTCATTTGTCCACCCAGTTTAAAATGACTTTTCCCGAACGGCCGGAACGCATGACCTTAAAGGCTTTTTCGTATTGCGTATAGTGAAATCGATGGGTGATAACGGGCGTGATGTCCAGTCCGGACTGGATCATGACCGACATCTTGTACCAGGTTTCATACATCTCACGGCCGTAGATGCCCTTGACAGTCAACCCATTGAAGACCACAAAATTCCAGTCAATGGCAGTATCAGGTGGCAGGATCCCCAATAACGCGATTTTGGCACCATGGCACATGTTGGGCAGCATTGCACGCAGGGCATCGGGACTGCCGGACATCTCCATGCCGACATCAAATCCTTCTTTCATGCCTAGCTTTTCCTGAGCATCTTCAATCCTATCCTTGCGCACATCGAGGGTTAGCGTTGCTCCCATCTTTTTAGCAATTTTCAGACGATAGGGGTTGATATCGGTGACCACCACGTAGCGCGCACCGGCGTGCTTCGCAATAGCGGTAGCCATGCATCCAATGGGACCCGCTCCGGTAATTAGTAGGTCCTCCCCAAGAACATCAAAGGAAAGCGCCGTGTGGGTCGCGTTGCCAAGCGGATCAAAGCAGGATAGAATATCCATGGGAATATTAGGGTCGCAATACCAGACATTGGTAACCGGAATGCTCAGATACTCGGCAAATGCTCCGGGGCGGTTCACACCAACTCCGCTGGTTTTCATACAGAGATGTCTCCGGCCTGCCAGGCAATTGCGACAACGCCCACAGACGAGATGCCCTTCTCCGGAAACAATGTCGCCGGGTTTAAAGTCGTGAACATTACTGCCGATCTCGGCAATCTTGCCTACAAACTCATGCCCGGTATGCATCGGAACCGGGATGGTTTTTTGAGCCCACTCATCCCAGTTATAAATATGAACGTCTGTACCGCAAATGGAGGTTTTATGTATTTTAATCAGAACCTCATTGATACCGATCTCAGGGACCGCTACATCCTGCAGCCAGATACCCGGTTCCGCTTTGGCCTTGACAAGTGCCTTCATTTTCATGTTCAATCCCTCTCGATAAAAGGATCGGTTTTGAAGTCTTCAGGATTTAGAATTTGGTGTTTAGTCTGCTTTTCTCAAAACACGAAACACCTTCGGGTAAGTAGTCGAGCCTGTCGTTTCTTAACTTATAATTCCTCAATCCCCGTGTTACCTGAATTCTCTAATCTATCACTTCCAATTCTTTGCCGACTTTTACAAATTTCTCCAAGGCAAACTTGATATCCTCTTTCGTATGTGCCGCAGAGATTTGAACCCGAATCCGGGCTTCACCTTTAGGGACCACCGGATAAAAGAAACCGATCGCATAAACACCTTCTTCTAAAAGCTTAGCAGCCATTTCTTGAGCCAGCACTGCATCTCCCAGCATGATAGGGACAATGGGATGCGTACCCGGTTTGATGTTAAATCCTGCTTTGGCAATTTCCTTTCGGAAATATTGGGTGTTCTCCTCCAATCTTTCTTTAGCGCCGGTGGTACTCTCGAGAAGATCGAGCGTCTTAAGCGCTGCAGAAACAATGGGTGGCGCGACCGAATTGGAGAATAGATAAGGTCGGGAGCGTTGTCTGAGGATTTCAATGATGTGCTGCCGTCCGGTGGTGAATCCACCGGAGGCCCCACCCAATGCCTTGCCGAGAGTAGAAGTGATGACATCAACACGTTCCTGAACGCCGTACAGCTCTGCCGTACCGCGTCCGGTGGGCCCTACGAATCCGGTGGCATGGCTGTCATCGACCATTACCATAGCGTGATGTTTATCAGCCAGGTCGCAGATGCTGTCCAGTTTGGCATAATCCCCATCCATGCTGAATACACCGTCGGTGGCGATCATCCGGGTTTTTGCCTTGGCAGCTTCTATAAGGCAATTCTCCAGAGCCTGCATATCCGCATGAGGATAACGATAGCGGGCCGCTTTACACAGGCGGATGCCATCGATAATCGAGGCATGGTTTAATGCATCGGATATGATCGCATCTTCATTTCCAAGCAATGTTTCAAAAAGCCCGGCATTAGCGTCAAAGCAGGATGAGTAAAGTATGGTGTCATCGGTCTTGAAAAAGGCACTAATTTTTTTTTCAAGCTCAAGATGAATATCCTGGGAGCCGCAAATGAATCGCACGGATGCCATACCAAAACCACGGTCATCAAGTCCGGCTTTTACGGCTTCGATGATGTCACGATTATTGGCCAGTCCCAGATAATTGTTGGCGCACATGTTTACTACCTGTTGATTGCCGACGCTGATGCGGGCCTGCTGAGCAGACGTAATGTAGCGTTCAGTTTTATACAGGCCGGCTTTGGTGATTTCGGCAATTTCCTGCTCGAGTTCTTCACGATACTTTCCATACATGTTGGCCTCCCTATCGGCTTCATTTTATCAAACTAATTCGTGTAGTTGCTGCT
>JASFJP010000088.1:0-11089 GCA_050121225.1 Desulfobacterales bacterium | reverse complement strand
ACCCACTTCCTGAGTTGCCCCTTCAAAAGCAACGTCATCCATTTCGGATTCTACCACCTGCTCCACGTCATCTGACGCAAGCAGATTCGATTCCAGTTCTGTTCCTTGTGTCTCCACCTCGGCAAGGCGTTCTTCTTTTTCTTGAATTTCACTCTCCAGATCAAAATCCAAATCAAGATCTGATACGGCATCACTCGCATCATCCCCAGGGGCGGCTTCCATCTCGGCGGTAAAATCCAAATTTTCAACTGCTTCTTCCGCCTGTTCAGCTTCATCCTCTGCTGAGATCTCTTCTCCACTCTCCAGCATCTTTTCAATATCCAGAAAGTCGATCTCGCCTTCGGTGTCAGGTTCGGTTCCGGTTGCATCATCATCAGTAGTAGCGGTAGGTTCACCCTCAATTTCAAATTGTAAGTCAAGATCGTCACTATCGTCGTCTTCAACCGACTCGGCGGCTGGTTCTTCCTCGGGTTCAAGCATTTTTTCCAGATCTGAAAAATCAAGTTCATCGGCCGTGACTCTGGCGTCAGCTGATTCAGCATCATCGTCAACCTGGAAGTCAAGGTCCATTTCGAGATCTTCAGCACCGCTTTCGGGGGCAGCCTGGTGTTCAGAAGCATCATCACTGTCAATGAATCCTTCCAGATCTGACAAATCAAGCTCGTCGACGGCATTCGCGTCAGCGGGCGATGCAATAGCATCCTCCTCAGTCGTAGATTCCGCGTCTAAATCCAGATCAAGGTCTAAATCCTCAGAACCTGCCAATTCCTGGACATCAGCTACAGGCGCTTCTTCCGGTTCGAGAATGTCATCTAAGTTTGATAAGTCGAGTTCATCGGTTCCGACCAACTCCGGGCTTGAACCGGCCTCTTCCTCCATAGCGAAATCTTCGGCTTCCAAATCCCGGGCGATTTCCCCAGATTCTGATGCCGTCTCTTCTGCAACATCGGTCAGGTCATCGACCTCAAGATCCAGATCGGCCAGCTCGAGTTCCTCTTCCTCGCCTAAATCGGATTCGATCTCTTGGTCTTGCTTTACGTCCTCAACCTCGAGCTCAGGCTCGGCCTCAGGCTCCAGATCGATATCCAGTTCGGCCAGATCGCTATCCGCATCATCGAGAGTGGGTGTTTCATCATCCAGACCCGCGAGGTCCGCAAAATCGCCCAGGTCCGGCAATTCGTCACTAGCTTTCTTCTCATCACCCAGATTTAGTTCAGCAACAGAATCCGTTTCGACACCCAGATCTAGCTCAAGTTCATCGCTTGAATCAGCCAATGCCTTCTCGGTTCCCAAGTCATCATCGATCTCAAGCATTTCCCCATCTGAATCCACCGGTTCCGCATCAACAGCAAAAGCTTCCTCTACGTCTTCGTCATCAAGATCAAAATCCAGATCAAGGTCAAACTCATCGTTCATATCTTCGGACAGTGCATCGGGTTCAACAGGCTCATCACCTAACAGATCTTCCAGTCTAGTATCAAGATCATCAGATTCTAAATCATCTCCGGCTTCTGCAACCACATCGTCATCAACGGGTTCTAATGCTTCTGGAAATGCCGTAAATACGGAGTTACATTTCGAGCACCTAAACTTGGATCCTGTGTCTTTTATTAGATTATCGTCTACGTTGAAACTCGATTCGCATTCATTGCAAGTTACAATCATACAATACTCCACTTTTTTTAGTTTATAATGATATCGTTTAGAGTCAGTCCTGTATTAATGCGGTCTGCGACAACCAAGACATCCTGATTTTTTTGTCAATCTCGATTTCCTTGGTTAGGTGGATCCTTCCGGATGAGGAGGTGCTGAAACCATAACTGGCAACTCTAATAAAATCTACCAAAACCGGAACAGTAAACTTCCGGACCAAATTGGAGAGAAAGATAAATGTTTTGTTATATTAAAGTTACCGCGAATGAGCGTTCTTGTCAATAATTTTGATTCCTTACAGCCCTGAAGCGGCCATTTTTTCAATCAGTTGCCGCTGCTCATCGCTAAGGTTTTTGGGTATATTGATGTGTATTCGGACATAAAGATCGCCGTTTTTGTTGCCTTTCATCGCCGGTAAACCATGGCCCGAAAGACGCATTTTAGTACCGGGTTTTGTACCGGGCGGAATCTTTAAGCTAAGTTGTTTATCATTAATGGTCGGAACCGATATCGTAGTCCCCAAGATGGCTTCGCTCAGTTTCAATTCCCGATTGATATAAAGATCGTATTCTTCAGCACCAAACACCGGGTCATTAACCACTTTCGATTTGATGTAAAGATCCCCGGCTGGGCCACCGTAGGGGCTGGGATTACCCTTTCCGGCAAGTCGCAACTTCTTACCGGTTATCAGGCCTTTGGGAATCTTCACGGTCAGATTTTCAGAATGCCCCTGATGCTGAATCGTTATGGTTTTGCTGGTTCCTGTGGTGATCTCCTGCAATGTTAGAGGCAACTCATATACCAGATCCGAGCCTTTTATTTGGGCTTGCTGTTGTTGTCCGCCGAATCCGTATGGCGATCCACTGCCATAAGTAAAGCGGGTTCCCCCTCTCTTTCCGCCAAAAAATTCAGCCCCGCCAAAACCAAATTCCCGAAAAATGTCTCCAAAATCAAATCCCCGAAAAATGTCTTCCTGGCTAAAGCGCTGGCGGAATCCCTCAGAACCAAAGGTATCGTATTCTTTACGTTTTTCCTTATCGCTCAAAACGGCGTAGGCTTCGCTTATTTTTTTGAATTTCTCTTCAGCGTCTTTATCCCCTTTCGTATGATCGGGGTGGTACTTCATCGCCAGTTTGCGATATGCCTTTTTTATCTCTTCATCACTAGCATCTTTGCTTACACCGAGAAGGTTGTAGTAGTCTTCGGACATTTTCGAGAAACCTCTTTTTTTCTTATTTTTGCCACCTAAGATAAGGTGCTACAGATAAGGAGTCAAGAATCTTGAATATTAACCATATAATGTATTTTATCTATTTTTATAAGTCTTTTGAAGTTAGAATATATTGCATCTCAGTTGCTCACCGGTCTTTCTCCGGCTTTTAGCGCCACCAGCAATACAGAAATGCCGGCCGGTGTAATACCATCGATTCGGGAAACTTGTCCAAGAGAGTTGGGTTTAATTCCGGTCAGTTTTTCTTTCAATTCGTTCGACAATCCGTGAACCTTCGTAAAATCAAAATCATCTGGAATTTTTACGCGCTCCAGATTGTGAAAGCGTTCAATTTCCCGGAGCTGTTTTTGAATGTAGCCTTGGTATTTTATTGCTATCTCCACTTGCCGGGCAACAGTCCTTTTAATGGGCTCGGGGTTTGGGGCCAGAACCTCAACCATTGGGTAATCCAGTTCGGCTCTCTTGAGTAACTGGCTGAGATGAATTCCGTGGGTGATCGGTCTCGCACCGCGGCTTTGTAAATACTCATTTACCGTATCCGTTGGTTTGACCACGACCTTTTCAACGCGCTGGATCTCATTCGCAATCTGTTCTTTGCGCCCTAGCATATCCTTTAGCGCTTGATCATCGATCAGACCCAACTCATGACCGATCTCCATCAGACGCAAATCAGCATTATCTTCACGCAGCATGAGGCGGTATTCGGCTCTGCTGGTAAACATGCGGTACGGCTCGCGAGTCCCTCTGGTGACAAGATCATCAATCATGACACCCATATAGGCTTGAGATCGATCCAGAATAAATGGCGCCCGGCCCTGAATCTTGCAAGCCGCATTAATACCGGCCCACATTCCCTGAGCGGCGGCCTCTTCATATCCCGAAGTGCCGTTAATCTGTCCCGCCAAAAAGAGCCCGGATACACGTTTTGTTTCCAAAGTGGCCTTTAGCTGGATGGGATTGACGTAGTCATATTCTATGGCATAAGCAGGTCGCATAATTTCGGCGGAATCCAGCCCATCAACTGACCGGACCATTTCAATTTGGATCTCCAAGGGCAGACTGTTACCGAGGCCGCTGGCATAGATTTCGGCGCTATCCACGCCTTCAGGTTCAAGAATGATTTGGTGCCGGTCTCTGTCGGGAAATTTCACAATTTTGTCCTCAAATGACGGACAGTAACGCGCTGAGATGCCCTTAATAACCCCGCCGTAAAGGGCTGAACGCTCAAGATTGCGGCGAACAATATCCTGAGTTCTTAAGGAGGTATGCCCGATATAGCTCGGAAGCTGCGGCATGGTTATCTTATCCGTGAAGCAGGAAAAGGGTCTGGGTTCTATATCCCCTTCCTGGATGGAAAATTTCGAAAAATCTATACTTGATTTTTTCAGTCGTGGCGGTGTGCCGGTTTTAAGACGGCCCAATGTGAAGCCCAATTCTTTGAGATTGGCGGCAAGTCCATAGGACGCAAATTCCCCGGCTCTTCCAGCCTTGATCGAATTGAATCCGATGTGAACCAAACCGCTTAGAAATGTGCCGGTGGCTAGAACGATCGCTGGGGCCTGATATCCGTAACCGGTATTGTCCTCAATCCCCACAACATGGTCATCTTTCACTACCAAGCGCTCTACCATGGCCTGTTTGAGATCCAGATTGGGTTGGGTTTCGATCACCGCTCTCATGGCCATATGGTAACGCATTTTATCGTTTTGGGTTCTGGAGGATTGAACGGCGGGCCCTTTTTTAGTATTGAGGGTTCGATATTGAATAGCCGTTTTGTCGGTGGTTTTGGCCATTTCACCGCCTAAAGCATCAATTTCTTTGACCAGCTGCCCTTTGGCCATACCCCCGATAGATGGACTGCAGGGCATCGCGGCAACTTTGTCAAGATCAATAGCCATCAGCAAGACGCTGCATCCCATGCGGGCTGCAGCCAAGGCGGCTTCGCAGCCGGCATGTCCCGCACCGACTACAATTATATCGTATTTTTTTGAGAAAAATGACATAATGGCTTAAATGTGGTTCGTTGCCAGCAATAGACTCCGACGTAACGCATCGGAGTTATTCATAAACTAAACTAAAAAAATAAAGGCGAATCACGAAACTACCCCAGTACGATAGTACCTACCTACGGGGCAGGTGAAAACACGAAAGGAAAACGTAAACTAAAAGTCAATCTTCGTGCTTTCGTGATTAAAGATCTTTAGTTTCCAATTTGGAAATGAGCAATTTTTTCGATGAGACCCGCTATGTGGCGGGATTACACATCCGATTCCTTACATTCATGTGTTCAACAAGCCGCACAAGGGTTTACGACGAGGCGTACTGATCGTACGTCGAGAAAGTAAACCCGCGGAGAACGCAGCTCATCGGGAAAAGGGCCATTTCCGGATGGAAACTAATTATATTGAAGGCCAAGGCCACGGTCAACCCTTAGCAAACTGTCATGCAGAAAAGATATAACGACCTGAGCTCATATTTCCGCGCTCTCTTTGGATGTCGAGTTCAGAAAATAACCGTTGACGCCGGACTCACCTGCCCCAACCGGGACGGGACGCTTTCCACCGGTGGTTGCATCTACTGCAATACTCGGGGATCCGGAACAGGCGCTCATGCCCGGGGATTATCGATCACCGATCAATTGAATCATGGAAAAACGGTGCTTACCGAACGATATAAGGCTAAAAAATTCATTGCCTATTTTCAGTCCTTTTCCAACACCTATGCCCCGCTGCAAACACTCAAATGCCTGTATGATGAGGCCTTGGCAGTTGAAGATATCGTGGGCCTTTCCATTGGTACCCGTCCGGATTGCGTCAATGAACCGATTTTGGATCTTTTACAGGAATATGCCCGTGATTGCTTGATATGGATCGAATACGGCTTGCAGTCGGCCAGTGATATAACCCTTGGGCAAATTAATCGCGGACACGATGTTCAATGCTTCAAACATGCCGTCAAAACCACCTTACACAGAAATATAAAGATCTGCGCCCATGTTATCCTCGGTCTTCCAGGCGAAGAGCGCCAAGACATGCTCCAAACTGCCGATACGATTGCAGCGTTAGGCATCGATGGTGTCAAGCTTCACCTGCTCTATGTGGTTGCAGAAACGCCTCTTGAGTGGCTTTACCGGCTGGGCAAATACAAATGCTTGCAGCAGAAGGAATATGTAAATCTTGTCTGCGACTTCCTGGAACGAATACCCTCCACCATGATCATCCAGCGCTTAACCGGGGATCCGCATCCATCCGAACTGGTGGCCCCGCAATGGTCCCTCAAAAAGTCCGAAACTCTGGAGCTGATAAGGCGCACGTTGGAAGAGAGGGATTCCTGGCAGGGGAAGTTCTTTGAATCCTAAAGGTCTTTACTGAGTGCTTTTGGTGGTTATTCAACCCGCAACGATGAACACTTATATGAAACTAGATTAAGCCGTCAGAGGTTCTGCGGCTGTTAAAGGTTTGACCTTATAACCCATATCTTTAAGAGCTTTTGTGTAATATTTTAGTCGACGGTTATTAAATTGGGCCTCATAGGCCTTTGCACCGATATCGATGTAGGCCTGGCCGTGGCAGACCAGGCGGTAAATAATCTGAGCGAGCTTGCGAGCGGTGGCAAAAACTGCCACAGAAGCTCCCTTTCGTCTGGAAATACGCCGGTAAAATGCACCCAGTGCTGTTTTGGAGTTGCGAACTGCTAATGCCGCCATGCGAAGCGCGGCGGCCACACGCGAAGTGGTGGTACCTTTTAATTTGCTAGGTACCTTTTTACCGGCGCTGATGGACAAATTCGGTGCGAGTCTCAAATAGGAAACAAAGTGAGCTTCATCTGGAAATGCACTAAAATCAAAACCCAGTTCGCTGATGACCACAGCCGCGGTATCTACGCCAATGCCGTCGATGGTTGTCAGATCAAAACCGCTGAGCTGGTACAAAGCCTGCCGCATCGGTTGCTGACCTTTTTTGGCAATGTTGTTGGCCTTGGTTTTTGAACCTGGCGGTGGTAAGGATTCATCGTCGTTAACATTAGGCTGAAGGCTCTTGATATAGGCCAAGATCTCGGCGTCGTATTCGGCAACGACTTGGCAAAATTGATCATACATCTTCACCGCCTGACGAAGGTTGAAAAGATGCTCCGGGCGCCAGTTGCCGGTCAGTTCCTCAGCAATCTGTTTTTCGGATTTTTGGCAACGGCGATCACGCATTTGGGCCAGGATTCGTGGATTACGCTCGCCGTCAACAATGGCGCGAATAATCGTCATACCAGTAACACCGGTGATATCAGAGACGGCATGATGCACACAGACGTTCATCTGATCCAAGCTCTTTTGGATGCGCCGAACCCAGTCCGAGCGTTGATCGATCATGGTGTTGCGTTCACGCAATAGGGCGCGCAAGCGACAGATGTCGTCTGAAGGCCGAAACGAGCCCCGCAGCAAGCCGCAGGCGTGAAGCAGTTGCAGCCATTGACAATCGAGCATATCGGTCTTTCGGCCCGGAACATGGCTGACTTGACGAGCATTGGCTAAAATGACCTCAAAGCCACGGCTATCGAGGATCTCAAACAGTGGAATCCAATATACGCCGGTGCTCTCCATGGCCACGGTTTTCACTTTTTGCTCTTTGAGCCAGTCGGCAAGGCGCAACAGTTCAGGTGTGGTTGTGCCGAAACGTTGCACATTAGGCCTATCGTCGTTAAGTGGTGGACCAGCAACCCAGTGTTCCCGCGAACCCAGGTCGATACCGGCCGTATCGGGTTGGATAGTCTTTAGTGAGCGAACGGGCTTTTTGTGCTTTTTACCTTTGTTTTTTCGGGCCATTGCTACCTGTCTCCTTTTTAGGCGATGTGGTCGCGGTAGCCCGGGATGGCTCCCATTATTGATTCTTATATGGGAGAGTGCATAAGCCTCATCATTGATCAGGGGCAGCCCGGGGTCATGCTCGTGTAGGGGCATAAACGCTCCAGAGGTATTGGGACCTTAACTGCTACCGCGTCCTTAGTGACCTAAAGATAGAAGACTCACTATTGCGGTGCAAGGTCAAAGTTTCTTTTTTGATCAGACTGGACGCTGGCGGCCAGCGGCGGCGCTCGTGTGAAACATAAAATTTAAGGTCATTTAGGTTGTAATGAATGGTTGGTGGGAGTGGCTTTCAGCCACGACAACCCGGGTATTCGCGGTTAAAAACCGCTCCCACAATCCAAAAACAGCCAATACAAGACTAAGAGTTTCTTCTAAGATCAGACTGGACGCCCACGGCCAGCTTCGCCGCTCGTGTCTAAAATGGGCTAACGTGACGAAAATAAAAGCCAAAAGATGCTGCCTGCCTCGTTAAATGACATGAAATAGAAGAGCAGAGCGGATTTAGCTGGAGAAAACCTATCAAATATTAATTTTAAAATAGGAATTTAAAAATGGCCAAACGAAGCGACTTAATGACCAAAGGACCGGAAAGAGCCCCACACCGGTCCTTACTCCGCGCCGATGGGCTGACGGATTGGGAAATGGAGCGGCCGATTATCGGCATCGCCAACTCTTTCAACGAAATAATACCAGGACATATGCATCTGGACAAACTGGTGGACGCCGTGAAAGCCGGCGTTTATGCCGCCGGAGGGACCCCGATCGTATTTAACACCATTGGTGTCTGCGACGGAATTGCCATGAATCACATCGGAATGAAATATTCCCTGCCCAGCCGTGAACTGATTGCCGATTCCCTCGAAATTATGGCCATCTCCCACCCTTTTGACGGTCTGGTACTAATGGCTTCATGTGACAAGATCATTCCGGGAATGCTGATCGCAGCCGCCCGGTTAAACATCCCCTCGATTTTTATCTCCGGGGGACCGATGCTGCCGGGGCGAATGCAGGGAAAAGAGCTCGGATTGGACAAGGTCTTTGAAGCTGTCGGTCAATTTAAAGGCGGTAGAATTTCCGAGCAAGAGCTGACAAAGGTTGAGTGTGCCGCCTGCCCGGGTGCCGGTTCCTGCTCGGGCATGTTTACCGCCAACACAATGAGCAATCTCGCGGAAGCCCTGGGAATGGCCTTGCCCTTTAACGGCACCGCCCCGGCGGTTTATGCCGAGAGAATTTGGCTGGCAAAGCAAACCGGCTACAAAGCCGTGGAACTGGTAAACGCGAATATTAAACCTAAGGACATAATGACTCGAGACGCGTTTTATAATGCAATTGCTGCCGATATGGCTTTGGGCGGTTCCACGAATACAGCCTTACATATTCCGGCAATTGCCTATTATGCAGACGTCGACATTACCCTAAAAAACTTCGGAGAATTGACCGAAAAAATCCCGCATCTGACCACCATTGCACCGGCCGGGCCCCATCATGTTATCGATCTTTTTTACGCCGGCGGTGTTCCTGCAATTCTGTCTGAACTGCAACGCTTCAAACTTATCAACACCCATGCAATGACGGTCTGGGGTAAATCGATGGGGGAAATGTTGACGGAAACCCAGGCCGGAATCAAGGATGGTGATGTGATTCGAAGCATTGAAAATCCGGTACACCCCACCGGTGGTCTGGCGATTTTAACCGGAAACCTGGCCCCCGATGGTGCCATTGTCAAACAAGCCGCCGTAGCGGATGAAATGCTCAAACACTCAGGACCCACTCGCATTTTCGACTCTGAAGAGAACGCTTTCCAGGCAATTGTGAATTCCAAAATCCAAAAAGGCGATGTGATTGTTGTACGCTATGAGGGCCCCAAAGGCGGACCCGGTATGCAGGAAATGCTCTCGCCGACATCGGCACTGGCTGGATTAGGAATGGATAAAGAAGTGGCCCTGATCACCGATGGCCGGTTCTCCGGTGCCAGCAGAGGAGCCGCTATCGGACATGTGTCTCCGGAAGCTGCTGCCAAAGGGCCTTTGGCAGCCATCCAGGATGGAGATATTATCGAGATCGATATCCCGAGCAAATCGCTGAACGTGCAGCTTTCAGAAGAAGAACTTCAGAAACGACTGGCCGAGTTGCCGGACTTTGAACCCAAAATCAAAACCGGTTATCTGGCGAGGTATGCAAAAATAGTGTCCAGTGCTGATAAAGGCGCGGTGTTTCCAAAGTAGCAGAGGTCTTAGAGCAAAAAGCATAGAAGGCTCCCCGCAGCAGGCTGACGAGGTGTAAGGCTATAGGGAAAAATGACTATTATATCGCAGCCCCGCTGGGCGGGATTTCCGCTTCGCCACAACAAGCTGCGAGGAATTAGACCCTAAAAAAAGTTGTCTGTGCTTGCCCAGTTAAAATGACTTAAAAAAGTTTTTGGCGGCGGCAAATCATTTCGTATCAGATGGCATGCCCAGCAGTTCGATCAGCTCTTCGCGGGTAAAGCTCTTTAAAAGCCCCGGATCGTCTTCTTTAACGACACTGTTCAGCAGCTGGCGTTTTTTGTCGATAAGCGCCGCAATTCTTTCCTCTAAAGTACCTTCAGTTACCAGCTTGAAGACTTGCACCCCCTTTCGCTGGCCGATACGGTGCACCCGATCGGTGGCCTGGTCTTCTTTGGCCGCGTTCCACCATCGGTCGTAGTGGATAACAACCGATGCCGCAACCAGGTCAATTCCGGTACCCCCGGCCTTCAAACTTCCGACGTACACGCGACAGTCAGGATGTTCATTAAACCGCTCAATGATGGCGCCGCGGTTGCGGCTTTTCCCGGTCAGGCTGACAAAACCAACTCTTTGATCCTGCAGATAGGCTGTTATGATATCAATCATGGATAGGTATTGGCTGTAAATTACCACCTTCTGGCCGCTGTCCAGGCTCTCAGCTAACAGCTCACAAAAAAGATCCCATTTACCGGACCGATACCGGTCATAGTTATCAAGGTCATGCTCGACTATGGCTGGATGGTCGCATATTTGCTTAAGTAAATTGAGCAAAGCGAAGATATGCATATAGGGCACCGGCTGCTCGCCGAGTTCGAGAACCTTCATCAAGTCACGGCCGCGATCTTTTACCGCGTCCCGGTACAGCTTGACTTGATCTTCGCTGAGCCGGCAGGTGCGCAAGTCTTCGATTTTTGCCGGAAGCTCAGTGAGCACACTCTGCTTGAGCCTCCTGAGGGTAAAAGGCGACACCAGGCGGCTAAGTTCCAAGCGTCTGGCAGTGTTTTGCTTTTGTTCGATGGTGTTGACATAACGTTTGGTGAAGTCCTCGTCGGTTCCCAGATATCCCGGTGTGGTCACGTC
>JASFJP010000087.1:0-11124 GCA_050121225.1 Desulfobacterales bacterium | reverse complement strand
TTACATTTATTGCGGTCTTCGCCGATTAGGCTACTCACCAGTTTTTACCTGGGAAGCATCCCTTTCGTGCTCGGGTTGCTTTATTTCTGGGCAGATATGAGCCGTAGTGCAAAAGCTCACGAATACAGCACCGTGGCTGCGTTGGGTCTCGCAATTCTATTTGTGTGGATGAAGTACTGGCATTTTGTTTTCGCGTATCGGGTGAGAATGCTGCTGACCGGAAACGCTGAATACACGTGGACCATGAGTCAGGTTATATCGATTGTGGCAACTCAAACATTGATTCATTCCACACGCTTTTTCATAATGCCCATCGCTGCCTTGATGGTTGTTCCATTTGGTTTTTGCTATGCGTTTTTTCAGAATGCCAGCGCCCACGTTAACGCCGACGACCAGAGTCCTAAATCAACGATCACTTGGGCCTGGCGTCAGGCTAAAATATGGCCCCGACAGAACCATCTGTTAATCGGAATATTCTGGATTTTTGGGTTCGCCGTATTTCTGAATGTTTCATTTGCTTCCTTCGTTATCCCCCAATTGCTCAAAACACTTTTTGGTATCGAATCCAAATTTACGCTCAGCGGGATACACATAATTTTAAATCCGATATTTTGGGTATCTATGTTGGCAATAACGTATTTGTTATTGGATCCTTTTGTAAAAACAGCTTATGTGCTGCGATGCTTTTATGGCACGTCACTTGAATCCGGCGAGGATCTTATGACCGAACTTAACCATTTAATAAATTTTGCAAAGGTCGGTGCATCGGGGCTGCTGTTTATTTTTCTATTCTGCACACCACTAAATGCCGATGCTGATTCGCAGGCGCAGATCTCGTCCAAAGAACTGAATCGTTCGATTGAGGACGTCATAAATCGACGAGAATTTGCCTGGCGAATGCCCAGGGATTCTCTTCAAAATGAGAAACAAGAGTCAAAAGGTCCGATTGCGGCAGCCGCGGATTGGATTTTTGATCTACTGGTCAAAGGAGTTAAAACCATTAAGAATTGGGTTAAAAAATTCTATGAGTGGCTGGAAGCTTTGTTGCCCGCGGCGGAAAAAACTCAGAAATCATCGGATGCCGATTGGATGACATCTGTGCGTCTTATTTTGATCGTACTATTGATTCTGCTTTTAACTTCCGTGACGTTTGTTCTTGTGCGAATCTGGAAAAAGCGCCGAGCTGAGCTCTCTAAGAATCCAGGTGCGAGGGCTCTACAGCTGCCCGATTTGGCAGATGAGACCATTAAAGCCGATGATCTGCCGGTCAATCGTTGGCTGGCATTAGCTAAGGAGATGATTGAGAACGGAGATCTCCGGCTGGCAATGCGCGCACTTTATCTGGCCACGCTGGCACAGCTAGCCGAAAAGGACATGATCACAATTGAGCTACACAAATCAAATCGAGATTACGAGAAGGAGTTGATACGACGGGTTCATGAAAAAAGAGAAATGCTTGCGATCTTCTCGAAAAGTTTAACTACCTTTGAAAGGGTTTGGTATGGAATGTATAAGATAACACGTTCCGACGTTGATAACTTCGCAGCGAATCAGGAGAGGTTGTTGGCCGTTGCAGAAAAATAGCATCATACGATCCTGCGGACTGCTAGGATTGATTTTGATTTTTATATTTGGACTGTTCCAACTGTTCGTGTTGGGATTTAAGACCGGTGACATTTATCCGGCGTACTCATCCTTGCGCAGCGATCCGTTAGGCACCCGTGCGCTATACGAAAGTCTAAAAAAATTTGACCATATCACCGTCCAGCGCAATTATCAGCCGATTCGATTGGCAACGCTTGAACCCAAAACCACTATGCTTTATCTGGGTGCCGCTGAATCGAATTGGTATTCGATTCCGGCAGCGTTGATGGATGTTGTTGATCGATTGATACAAAAGGAGGGGCGCCTAGTTTTGTCGTTTCTCCCGACACACACAATTCCAACGAAATCCAAGGACAAGAAATTTGCCGACAGCAAGAGAAGTGATTCGGTCGAGACAAAACGACCACGCCATGACGGTATTCGTGATTCGGGTCTGGCCGATAAAACTGAGACGGAGAGATCGGTTGAGAAGGAATCCGTCCTCCCAAAGATAAAACAACCACAAGCGCATAAGGAAGAAAAGCAGAAGACGTCGATTTCCGTCAAGCAGCATTGGGGGATTAGTCTTGAATTCAACGATAGTGCTGTAAATAAAGAAGGCAAATCTTTGGATCTTGTCGCTATCTCACACCATGCGGACCTTCCGGGCGCTATTTCGTGGCATACAAATCTTTATTTCCAAATTCTCGATCCGGGGTGGAAGATTCTTTACTCCAGCGATGGTTACCCCGTAATTATTGAAAAAGCTTATGGTGAGGGATCAATCATTCTGTCTGCGGACTCTTACATCTTCAGCAATGAGGCCCTGAGGTCCGAACGCCATCCGAATTTAATCCTCAGGTTGATCGGCAGGAATTCCAATATTGTTTTTGACGAGGCTCACTTGGGTCTGTACCAGCGTCCCGGAGTGGCCAGTCTTATCCGACACTACCGTTTCTATTGGTTTTTTGCAGCACTGGGCGTGTTGGCTATCTTGTTTGTCTGGAAAAATGCGGTGTATTTTGTACCCCCCCACCAGGAGGTTGTTGCGTCTGACAATAATGTCATATCTGCAAAGGATGATACCCAGGGGCTGATTGCATTATTGCGACGGAATATCACTTTCAAAGCCATCATCGCTATATGTGTGCAGGAATGGGAGCGAGCGTTTAAAAACGAGCAACGGATCCTACCCGAGACATTTGAACGCATAAATAACGTGATTAATGGAGAAGAGACGGCAATCAAGAAACAAACAGACCCCGTGAAAGAATATCATACAATCAGGAAAATAATTTCGAAGGATAAACGAAATGAGTGAATCTACCGAACTATTGCAAAAAGCTTTGTTGCGCACCAAACAAGAAGTTTCAAAAGTCGTCATTGGGCAGGAGGCCGTTATAAACAACGCCCTGATAGCCATATTTAGCGGCCATCACGCGCTGATTGAAGGAGTGCCCGGAGTTGCTAAGACACTGCTAGTTAGGACACTGGCGCATGTCATGCGCTGTGATTTTGCTCGAATCCAATTTACACCGGATCTGATGCCAACCGATATCACCGGAACCCACGTGTTTAACCTTAAAAAGGACGTTTTTTCTCTAGTTAAAGGACCGGTGTTTACTACATTTTTACTGGCGGATGAAATCAACCGGGCTCCGGCTAAAACACAATCGGCATTGCTGCAAGCCATGCAGGAGCGAGTAGTTACCATAGATCGTAAAACCCACAACCTTTCCACGAATTTTACCGTTTTTGC
The DNA here is from genome assembly GCA_050121225.1 of Desulfobacterales bacterium. Classification (GTDB taxonomy): domain Bacteria; phylum Desulfobacterota; class Desulfobacteria; order Desulfobacterales; family JAFDCJ01; genus JAFDCJ01. The sequence goes on along the minus strand of JASFJP010000087.1, from coordinate 7,781 downwards.
TACCCAAAATCCAATTGAATACGAAGGGACGTATCCCTTACCTGAAGCCCAAAAAGATCGATTTATGTTGAAAATTACAATGAATCATCCTGAAAGAGATGAAGAGTTAACCCTGGCCAAACGTATGCTTGGAAAAGAATCCCCGGAAAATGTCCTATCTAGAGGCCAAGTCAAACAGGTTCTGTCGCCTGAGGTGCTGACTAAATTGCGGGAGTCTTTGAACGGCATCCGGGTTAAAGAGGAGTTGTCGGAATATATCGTAGATATCGTACGACAGACGCGCCAGCATCAGAGTGTTTTAGTGGGAGCAGGTCCCAGGGCAACCCAGGCACTGGTTTTGGCCAGTCGCACCTATGCGGCTATTAAAGGATGTGATTACGTTACCCCGGATGATATTAAAGACATGGCTGAGCCGGTGCTCGAACACCGCTTGATTCTCAGACCGGAGTACGAAATTGAGGGTCTGACGGTGCGGGAGGTTATCGAGAGTATTTTAAAAAAAATTGCGGTGCCTCGGTGAGAAAAAGAATTTAAAAGGCATAAATAACCTGCAAAATTCAGGTAGAAAATCTCTGCCTATGAAACTTGTACCGACAAACAGACTTTTATTTTGGGTGGGAGTCATTGCTCTACCCTTTTCTATTTCGGCTGCAATTGCACCGGATACCGCCTTGGCAGGAATTGGGCTGAGTACTGCTCTTTTGTTTGGATCGATATTCGATGGGATTGTCTCTAAAAACCGTTTGCACGGTATCCGGGTCACACTTCCGGAGGTGGTCAGGATGTCGGTGGGGCGCCAGGCCGAGATGATATTAACTATCGAAAACGATGGTTTCACTGTGAAACGTTTGCGGCTTGGCCTGGCATTTCCCCGCGAAATTTACGCTCGGCATCAAGACTTCAGCACAGAACTGCCGGAATCTGAAACCAATTCGATTGTCACTTGGCGGTTTGACGCCTTAAAACAAGGTCGGTATTTATTAGAGTCCTGTTATTTGGAAACCCCTTCCGTATTTGGATTTTGGTCGATACGTCGATGCGCGGCGACAAAAACGGAGATCCGAGTTTATCCTGATCTTTTCAGAGAACGCAGGAAATTGTCGGCTCTGTTTCTAAACAGAGGCATCGGTACCCATGCACAACGGCAAGTGGGCAAAGGGCGAGAATTTGAACAATTGAGAGAATATCTTCCCGGCGACAGTTTAGAAGATATCCATTGGAAAGCCACCGCCAAACGCGGTCAACCGGTTACAAAAGTCTATCAGCTCGAGCGCACCCAGCAAATATACGTGATTATTGATGGCTCCCGGTTGAGTTCCCGCAATTCCGATCCAGTTTCAACGATTAGTTCAGATCATCAACCCACCCATACGTATTCGACTATCATGGAACGTTATGCTGCAGCGGGTTTGGTAACCGGTCTTGCGGCCGATCGACAAGGAGACGTATTCGGGTTGCTGGTATTCGACGACAACATCAAAAAATTTGTCCGCGCTAAAAACGGCCGGGCTCATTTTGATGTCTGCCGTGATGCACTGTATACGCTGCAAGCTCAGAATGTATCTCCCGATTTTAATGAATTGTTTACCTTTATTGGTACTCATATCCGACGCCGCGCCTTATTGATTATCCTGACGAATTTGGATGATCCGGTGCTGGCAGAGAGTTTTATCGAAAATATTGATATGGTTAGTCGCCAGCACTTAGTATTGGTCAATATGCTGAAGCCCAGCGGCGTCGAACCTCTTTTTTCTGATACAAAGGTGGATTCTGTGGATGATATTTACGCAAAATTAGGCGGACACATTTTATGGCGACGTTTACGTGAGAGCGAACAACTACTGCGGCGTCGGGGGATTGGGTTTCGCCTGATGGAAAATGAGAACCTGTGCGCTGAAATAGTTACCCAGTATTTGACGATAAAGAGAAGACAAATTCTGTAGCCATACGCTGCGTCATACTAAACAAAAATATATGATTTCAGTTATTTTGGAATGGGACAGGGATAAATATGGATTACACAGATAGTTGAATCCTTAAATTCTACAATGATTATCGATTTGCAAAACTTCATATCTGTTGAACGTCCCTACTGGAGGGAACTCGAGACGGCTTTAGACCAACTGGAAAAACGACCAGAACTGAAGTTGACGTTGTCCCAAGTTGAACGATTCCATTATCTTTATCAAAGGGCGTCTGCGGATCTGGCAAAAATTAAGACCTTCTCCGCCGAACCGAACACGCGTGTCTTTCTTGAATCTCTTGTTGCAAGGGCATTTGGAGATATTCATGAAACCCGAAACAAAGCACACCGGTTGGCCCCGTTGCACTGGTTTTTTTTGACATTCCCGCGGACATTTCGCAAACATTTCGGAGCATTTGTAATCTGCCTCATAGCCATGATGGTGGGAAGCGCGTTCGGTGCTTTCGTGATAACGGCAGATCCGGACTCAAAAGTCGTGTTGTTGCCATTTTCCCATTTACAGGGAGATCCTTCTGACAGAGTTGAGCAAGAAGAAACGGTTAAAAAAGACAGGTTAGAGAGATCAAAAGCATCTTTTTCGTCTTATTTAATGACCCATAACACAAAGGTCTCTATTTACACGCTTGCGATGGGAATTACCTGGGGGATTGGGACATTAATAATGCTTTTTTACAATGGCGTCATATTAGGGGCAGTTGCTCTGGATTATATGATGGCTGGCGAGACTCAATTCCTGCTAGGTTGGCTGCTTCCCCACGGGAGCATCGAGATACCGGCCATTCTGGTTGCCGGTCAATCCGGATTGGTGCTGGCAGGCGCTCTTATTGGATGGGGCGATCCTATTCCTCTGAGATTGAGGCTCAGAAAAATTGGCGGTGATCTAGTTACCTTGATTTTTGGTGTGGCCTTGATGTTGGTGTGGGCCGGTATCGTAGAAGCCTTTTTTTCCCAGTACCACGAACCGGTCCTTCCGTATGAAATAAAGATTGGCGTTGGGGTGTTGGAATTATTTATTTTGGCTCTGTTTTTGGGTAAATCGGGACGTAGATCTGGAAAAAAGAAATCTTAGACGGTGAACTTTGCACCTGTGAATGCTTACCATAAAACAAATTATTTGACCATTACCACACCGGAGGGGATTGAATTTTCTCTTCAATTAGCCGGTCCCGTCACCCGTTTTTTAGCGTGGTCCATCGACCTTTTGGTTATTTTAGCTGCAAATCAATTGTTGAATGTTATGTTGGGAATTATTGGAATTATCAGTCGCGATCTTGCTGCAGCCGCCACATTTATAGGCTTTTTTCTGGTATCGATCGGCTACGGCATTGCTACGGAATGGTACTGGCAAGGTCAAACCCTCGGTAAAAGACTTCTTCGTTTGAGGGTCTCGGATGTCAGCGGCTTGCGCCTGCAGTTCAGCCAGGTCGTAATTCGGAACCTACTGCGCTTTGTGGATGCGTTGCCCGCATTTTATTTGGTAGGTGGTTTAGCCTGCCTGTTAAGCCGGCGTTTTCAACGACTCGGTGATTATGCTGGAAATACGGTGGTCATATGGACGCCCCGCTCTCATCCGCCTGATCTGGATCAACTCCTTGAGGGAAAACATAATTCATTTCGAAAATTTCCCCATTTAGAAGCACGTCTGCGTCAACGTATTTCACCGAAAAAAGCTCAGATAGCACTTCAGGCCCTTGTTCGTAGGGATGAATTTGATCCGCAGGCGCGTATCGAGCTTTTTCGGACTCTTGTATCCCACTTCAAAACAACTGTACCAATTCCACAGCAAGCTACCGATGGAATTTCAGATGAGCAGTATGTGCGAAATATTATGGAAGCGCTGCTACGTCCCAAATCTCTAAAAAAAATATGAACTGACGAATTCTCCTCTTATTTTTCGCTGGTTCAAATCAATGTCTGTGCTTTCTGATTTTGTTTTTTTATAGTATATAGTTTCGAGTCCAGTTATTTCTACATGCTTTCGTTAGGAATATATATTTTAGGCCAGTATCATCTATCATGAAACCCATTGTCGCAATTATCGGGCGTCCGAATGTCGGCAAATCCACCTTATTTAATCGGGTGACCCGCTCCCGAAATGCCTTAGTGGATGATTTTCCAGGTGTCACCCGGGATCGACATTTCGGAGATGCCAGTTGGGATCATACCGAGTTTACACTTGTTGATACCGGAGGTTTTACAGAAAGTGATGATTTTGGCGACGCGATACGCTTCCAGGTCGATCAAGCGATTGATGATGCTGATGCGATCATTTTGCTAATGGATGGAAAAGAAGGAGTATCCCCCTTTGACCGGGATATTGTCGAAATATTGCGCGGGGTTGAAAAACCCACATTTTATGTCGTCAATAAAATTGACGGTGCTGAGCAGGAGGTTTCGCTATCTGATTTTTATCAACTGGGCATCGAACCGCTTTACCCGGTCTCCTCTGAGCATCGCTACGGATTGTCTGATTTTTTGGATGCGATGGTCGCTGCTCTACCCGCCTCGGATGCTGAACTTGATCGAAATGATGCGAGCGACATGATTCGCCTGGCGGTTGTGGGGCGTCCGAATGTCGGCAAGTCGTCATTAATCAATCGGATTTTGGGCCAACAGCGGTTACTCGTCAGTGATATTCCCGGTACAACGCGCGACGCCATTGATACGGTCTGCAATTTTAACGGTAAGCCCTACCTCCTCATTGATACGGCAGGAATCCGACGCAAAGGCAAGGTGTCAAAAAAACTGGAAAAGTTCTCGATCATCAAGGCCTTGAGAAGTTTAGAACGCTGTGACATTGCATTGGTTGTCATGGATGCAAATGAGGGAGTTACCGATCAAGATATTAGTATCTCGGGCTATGCCTTTGAGCGGGGTTGCGGCAGCATTTTACTTTTGAACAAGTGGGATCTGGTGGAAAAAGACAGTAAAACCGTAAAGCAATACTACGAGCGGTTAAGATCTCAGGCCAAGTTTCTCAGCTTTGCACCGGCTATGACAATTTCAGCATTGTCGGGACAACGCGTTTCGAAAATATTCAAACTTGTCGATGAAGTTTATGACCAATATAATCGGCGTATTGCAACCGGGCAGTTAAACAGAATCATCGATTCAGCAATTGATAAAAATGCACCCTCGCTTCATCAGAGAAGACGCATTAAATTCTATTACGCCACCCAGGTATCTGTAAAACCCCCTACTATCGTTTGTTTTGTTAATTATCCCGGCGCCGTGCACTTTTCTTATCAGAGATACCTAATCAACCAAATCCGAGAAAAGACCGGATTGGATAAAACCCCGATTCGAATTATTTTGCGAAAACGGGAGGGGAGAAAGAAATAACAAAATTCCAAGGAATTTATGGATGGATATTTTCGATTATCATGCCCAAAAAACTGCGGATTCCGTGCGTCCACTTGCGGAGCGGATGCGACCACGGAACCTGAAAGAGTTTGTCGGACAAGTTCATGTGGTGGGAGAGGGTGCAATCATTCGCAAGGCTATTGAGCACGATCGGATTTTTTCCATGATCCTCTGGGGACCACCGGGCTGTGGGAAAACCACCCTTGCCAGGATTATTGCCGGTGAAACCCATTCGCATTTTGTTCAATTTTCAGCGGTGCTGTCCGGAGTAAAAGAAATCCGCGCTGTCATCGAGGATGCGCGGAACCAGCAAAAATTGTACCGCAACCGCACGATCGTGTTTGTTGATGAGATCCATCGGTTTAACAAAGCCCAACAGGATGCATTTCTGCACCATGTGGAAAGCGGTCTGATGACCCTGATCGGTGCCACCACTGAAAATCCTTCATTTGAAGTCATTTCGCCGTTGCTATCGCGTTGCCGGGTTATCACGTTGAAGACCCTAACCACGAATGATCTGAACAATATTATTGATCTGGGATTAAGCGATCCGAAACGCGGATTGGGAAATCTGAATCTAGAGCTGGATCCGAGAGCATTGGATTACCTGATCCATTTCGCCGATGGCGACGCGCGCGTGGCATTAAACAGCCTCGAAGTCGCTGCTTCGCTGATAGTGAAATCCAGCGATGCTCCTGCAAACGACAAATCCAAACGGATTTCGCTGGCAGAATTGGAGAGTGCACTTCAAAAAAAGGCGCTTGTGTATGATAAATCTGGAGAAGAGCATTACAATGTTATATCTGCGTTTCATAAAAGCCTGCGGGGAAGTGACCCGGACGCTGCACTCTATTGGCTCGAGAGAATGTTGGCAGCTGGTGAAGATCCTTTTTATATTGCCCGCCGAATGGTTCGATTTGCCTCAGAAGATGTCGGCAATGCAGATCCTCAGGCCCTCACCATGGCCATGAGTGCCATGGAAGCCTTTAAGTTTTTGGGGCACCCTGAGGGCGAGCTGGCGTTGGCCCAGGCGGTGGTGTACTTGGCAACAGCGCCCAAGAGCAACCGTATTTATTCGGCCTACAGCAAGGTACAGGATGTGGTTCGGAAATCCGGTTCGTTACCGGTGCCCTTGCACATCCGAAATGCGCCGACCCGGTTGATGAAAAATCTCGGCTACGGCAAAGAATACAAATATGCGCACAATTACAAAGATGCGATTGTTGCCCAAGATTATTTACCGGAGAATCTCAAAGGCACACTATTTTATTCTCCCACCGAGCGAGGCTATGAAAAAACGATTCAACAGCGGCTCGCGAAATGGCGTGATTTGAAAAATAAACAAAAGTAGAACGAATGAATCAACGGTTTAGATCTGTATTTTTTTCTTTACTTAATTTATAATTATTGCTACTACTTACTTAATTTGTGAATCCATTCTTAACATGTCATTTAGTAGGATTTCAGCAAGCTTTACATCAAACTTTACATAAGGAAAATGTCGGGCGAGGATATTATCCAAGCGATCGCTATCTACCAAATATGTACCTGAGTTGCCGAACATTACACCCTATGGTTTGATGGAGGAGGTTGAGAAAGATGAGCATTAGTCGAAAATTAGGGATTCTGGTATTTTTCGCCGTACCGGCCATCGTCGGCGGGGGTATTACGTATAGTATTTTTCATGGAAACTGGATTCCGGTATTTATTTTTGAAACGATACTTCTACTTATTGCGGGAGCATTTGCAAGTAAATAAACGGCCCATCAATCCACATTACTCGCGACCTTTCTTGATATTTGCCACGGTCAAATCCATAAGCTCATCGGATAGTTTCGCCGTGGCCTTTTTTATGTAGACCAATATTTCAATATCTGTGGGGGTACTGTGAGCGATAAGACACCGCGTGATATTATTTTATGGTTTTTCTTGGCCATTTTTCTGGTGTCTTGCTTCTTGCTTGGCTGGCTTCTTTGGCCGTTTTTATCGGTCATTGTGCTGGCTGCAGTTGTCACAGGATTATTCAATCCGGTATACCGGTTTTTTAATCGAAAACTACGTCCAACGTTTTCTTCGTTGATTACGTGTCTGATTGTTTTCCTGATTCTGTTCATCCCAGCATCGGCGTTTATTGGCATATTGGCCAATGAAGCCTATGACCTGTATCTTACGGCAAGGGATGCGGTTTTGAGTAAGCCGTTTGAAGAATTAATTGAAAACAGCAAGTTCATCGACAAAATCAACCAGTATTTGTCTCACTTCCAGATACAAATTACCGGTGAAGAATTGAATAGAGGGCTATCCGATTTGGGCAAGGCTGTTGGACTGTTTTTGTACGAACAAGCACGATCCATAACGGCGAATATTTTCGGATTTATTGTGAATTTTTTCTTTATGTTGCTCATTGTTTTTTATCTTTTAATCGACAGCCAAC
>JASFJP010000086.1:0-11156 GCA_050121225.1 Desulfobacterales bacterium | reverse complement strand
TAAATTGATCAACTTATTCGGGGCTCAAAAAGAGGCATTATCCATTGAACTCTTGCAGGAGATCGAAAACACCTTGGAGCTTCTTCGAGGAGCTGACTGTGGCGCTTGCGGTGCTCCGGATTGTCGCACATTTGCCGAAGATGTTGCCCGAGGAGAGGCCTCTTTAAAAGACTGTGTCTTCTTAGCGGCAAGTCGCATAGCCAAGGGCACCAGAAAAAAAGGAAGAGGAAAAATGACCGTAAATGATCTTATGGAGCGTTTTGATCTGAAGCTTGTCGCCGGTGAAAAAGGACTCGATCGCCAAGTCGAAGATGGCTACTGCGGTGATTTACTCAGTGAAATAATGGCCAATGCCCCTGAAGGTTGCGTCTGGTTGACCATCCAGGGGCATCAAAATACCGTGGCAGTGGCTGTTCTGCGCGAGATGGCGGCTATAATCGTGACCGGTGGACAATCAGCGGACAACGACACCCTTAACAAAGCGAATCAGGAAGGTATACCAATACTTCTTTGGCCTGGGTCGGCTTATCAACTGGCCGGCCGTCTGTTTTCCGCAGGAGTCGGGCAATCCCAATCCACTTGAAAAAATCGTATTCAAAGGTTCATGCGTTGTTAAAAGAATTCAAGGCCGACATGCACATCCACAGTTGTTTATCGCCATGCAGCGATTGGGACATGAGCCCCAGAAAAATTGTCCAGAGGAGTCTAAATGTCGGTTTGGATATGATCGCCCTATGCGATCATAACTCGGTTGAGAACGCCGGCGCCACGATACACGAGGGCAAAAAGCAGGGACTGGCGGTAATACCGGGATTAGAAATATGCTCCAAAGAGGAAGTTCACATCCTGGCGCTATTTGATGCGCTCGATTGCGCCTTGGAGATGCAGAAACACGTGTATGCGAATTTGCCCGGCAAAAACAACCCAGAAGTTTTCGGTCATCAAGTCGTGGCGAATGAACTGGACGAGGTAATCAGTGAAAATTCACGTCTGCTGATAGGCGCGACACGCTTAGGGCTTCACGATATTGTAAAAAAAACGCATACGCTGGGAGGAATCGTTCTATCCAGTCATGTTGACAGACCGGGTTATGGGATTATTAATCAATTAGGTTTCATACCCGAAGATCTGATACTGGACGGTGTCGAGGTGTCTTATCGGGTAAAGCTTGCGGAGGCCGGTAAAGCAATACCCGGTATTAAAAACCTGCCCTGTGTAACCGCCTCCGATGCCCATTATCTCAACGACATCGGCAGAACCTGGACCGTTTTTCGCATAGCGGGACCGACGTTAGACGAGATACGCCTGGCCCTCTCCAAAAAAAAAGGAAGAAGGATTCTGGTCTGATTGCGGGAGTTATCACTACACATACTGGACATCGCAGAAAACGGGATTACCGCCGGAGCTAAATGCATTCATATCCTGGTTGACGAGGCCCGATCGGGGAACGTATTAACCCTGAAAATCGAGGACAACGGCCGCGGTATGCCGCCCGATAAGCTTGAGAAGCTCAAAGATCCGTTTGTTACATCCCGAACCACCCGTAGAGTCGGACTGGGTTTGCCTCTTCTAGCCGCGGCAGCTGAGCGATGTAATGGGAGCGTTAACGTCAAGACCAAACCCGGCATCGGAACTGAAGTATTGGCGACGTTTGCCTATAATCACATCGACCGTGCTCCGATTGGAGACATGGCATCGACGATCACCACGTTGATTTTGGGAAATCCGAAAGTCGATTTCGTATATACTCACATCATCGATGGAAATGACTTCATCTTGGATACACGGGAACTCAGAGAGGATTCGAATGACCTTACACTGTCCGATCCCATGGTAATTTACCATCTAACGCAAAGCATCCGTGAGAATCTCAGCAACCTGGCAGCGAACCAAACGTAAATCCGTAACGAGGGAGAAACAAGATGGCAAAATTGACAATAGATGACCTCAAAAAAATTAAAGATCAGACGTCCAAGGCCACCTCTTTGCGACACGGCGACGCCAATGTTAAAATTACCGTACATATGGGTACCTGCGGTATAGCTGCTGGTGCACGTGAAGTTATGAACGCACTTATGGAGGAAATGGCTGAAGCAGATCGCCAAGACATCCGTGTGGTTGCTTCCGGCTGCATGGGCATGTGCAGCAGTGAACCCAATGTCACTGTTGAGAGGCAGGATGCAGAACCAATCGTTTATCAGCATATGGATTCCAATAGGATGCGCCAAGTGTTTAAACGCCATGTGTTGCTCGGTGAAGTTCAAACCGATTTTGCCTTGGCTAAAATGTAACCGACGATGTCTTTGTCCTCCAATTTTTGTCGGTATGATGGAAAAGAATTGTGAATAACCGCGACGTCTCGCGTCGAGGTCACAGGCTGACAACCAACACCTGACAGCGACAGGCACTATATGAAGGTAGACGGCAAAAATTTACGCACCATCTGGCTCAATGCTGACGAAAAAAGTGTAAAAATTATTGACCAGAGAAAACTTCCCCACGAGCTCATCATTGAAAATTTGAAAACCGTCGACGATGCCATAAAAGCCATCAAAGACATGTATGTCAGAGGAGCTCCTCTGATCGGTGTTACAGGTGCGTATGGGGTTTATCTGGCGACGTTAAACGCACCGGGAAATCTAATCAGCGATGACTATTTGATTCACGAGGCTAAACGCATCAAGGCCGCCAGACCCACTGCAGTTAATCTCGCTTGGGGGGTTGACCGGGTTTTGTCTGATGTTTTGAATGTTTCAGACCCCCCAAAAAAAATCGATTTGGCCAGAGATACCGCCGGTGTCATCACGGAACAAGAAGTCGAAAATTGCAGAAAAATTGGTGAACACGGATTTCCACTGATAAAAGCCATCAGCCGTAAAAAGGGTGGTAAAACCGTTAACGTGTTGACGCATTGCAATGCCGGATGGCTGGCTTGTATCGAGTATGGCACGGCAACTGCTCCCATCTATGCGGCATTTGACAGGGGCTTAGACATCCATGTGTGGGTCGATGAAACAAGGCCGCTCAACCAGGGGACTCGATTGACAGCCTGGGAATTGGGCAAACACGGTGTCAAGCACACGGTGATTACGGACAACGCCGGCGGTTATTTGATGCAGCAAGGCAAAGTGGATGTTGTTATTGTGGGTACGGACCGAACCACAGTCACCGGAGATGTGGCTAATAAAATCGGTACATATTTAAAAGCCCTAGCCGCCAAAGACAACAACGTACCGTTTTATGTTGCCCTGCCATCCAGCACCTTTGATTGGGAACTCCGAGACGGCCTTACACAGATTCCGATCGAAATCCGTGATCCCGATGAAGTTAAGTATGTTCACGGTTGGGATAAAGATCGAGCCGCCAGCGTCTTAATATGTCCGGACAGCAGCCCGGCAGCCAACTTTGCATTTGATGTCACACCGGCAAAATACGTTACCGGTTTCATTACCGAACGAGGGCTGTGTGACGCCACAGAAACGGGCATCCGCAGACTCTTTCCGGAAAGGTAGAAATAACGGAAGCCCAAAACCTCAAAAATGAATATAGGTTACGCAAAATAGTCCATCACAGTTAGGTGTAGTTGCAGGAGTTGAAATGTTGAACGAGCTTGACAAAAAAATCATCGCCTCAATTCAGGAAGATATCGCTGTTTGTGAACGCCCCTATTTATCCATCTCTGAAAAACTGGGCATATCTGAAGAAGTATTGCTCGAGACTCTACAGAGCCTTTGTGATAGAGGGTTCATACGTCGTTTCGGCGCTACGCTACGCCATCAAAAAACAGGTTTCACCGCCAATGCTATGGCCGCCTGGAAGGTTGATGAAGACCATATTGAAGAGGTCGGCACCAAGATGGCTGCATTTCGCGAGGTTTCTCACTGCTACCGACGCAACCCTACCAAAGAATGGCCGTATAATCTCTACACAATGATTCATGCCAATGATGAAGAATCGTGTCGTGAAACCGCCCACAAAATGTCACAGGCCACATCCGTGGACACCTACACCCTTCTCTTCAGCCGTAGGGAATTGAAAAAGACATCTATGGTATACTTTCCTTCCGATGAAGATGATTAATATGGTCAGTTGGGTGATATCACGCGGTTAACTTTATGTCATGTATTTCCTAATACTTGCCCTTTTTCTAATCCCTCATTAATATAGAAGATCAATTTTATTGCTGTGAGCAACAGGAGACAGACCACCCTCAATGAACCTTTGTTAAAGAAGTTTATATCGAGACTAGCGTCGGTGCTTTATATCGCAGTCAAATGCTGAACACTGATAATAACATGGCCCGTGACCTTCCTCATATTCTTTTAGTTAATCCTTGGATTCATGATTTTGCCGCCTATGACTTCTGGGCCAAACCCATGGGTTTGCTTTATATAGCGGCGTTGTTGCGGCATCATGACGTGACGGTATCCTACATCGACTGTCTTGATCGCTTTCACCCCCGGGCACCCAAATCCAATCCATATGCACGATATGGTCGCGGACCCTATCTAAAAACCCGCATAACAAAACCTGCTGTATTATATGACGTTCCGCGCCATTTTTCTCGCTATGGAATCAAGCCAAGCTGGTTTAAAGAAGATCTGCTCAAGCAAGTCCCACCGGATCTCATCCTAGTCACCTCTTTGATGACTTATTGGTATCCAGGGGTACAAGAGACGATTCAAATAATTAAAGCGGCGTTTCCGAGTACCCCGGTCGTATTGGGTGGGATTTACGCTCGTTTATGTCAAGATCACGCTCAGAAATACTCAGGCGCCGTTCAGGTTTCAATTGACCGGGCGGAGCAGACCCTTTTTTCTATTGTCGAACGCCATGTCGGCTATTCGATTCAACCGAAATTTAATTCATCAGATCTTGATTCTTATCCTTTTCCGGCTTTAGATCTGCAATCCAAAATAAATTACGCTCCGATCTTGACATCTAGAGGATGTCCGTTTAACTGCGCCTACTGCGTATCGGGATTTCTAGAACCCAAACGCCTGCAACGAAGCCCTGAATCAGTATTGGAAGAAATCAAATTTTGGCAAAAATCATTCGAAATACATGATTTTGTGCTGTATGACGATGCGTTTCTAGTGAATGCTGAAAGTCACGCAATTCCGATAATGAAAAAAATTTGCAAATCAAATCTTAGGATTCGTATTCACACCCCCAATGCTGTACACATCAGAAGAATAGATAAAGAAACTGCGGATCTGATGTTACAAGCAGGCTTCACAACCTTGCGGCTCGGGCTCGAAACCGCAGAGTTTGATCATCGGACAGAATTTGATAAGAAAGTCTCCGATGAAGACTTCAATCGAGCCATCATCTGTCTGAAGGAAGCAGGTTTCAGAAAAGATCAGATCGGGGCCTATCTCCTGGTGGGGCTGCCCGAGCAAAGCTGGAAATCCATAGAGCAATCTATCCGAACTGTAAGACGTCATGGCATAACTCCAATTTTAGCATATTATACACCGATACCCCACACAGCACTGTGGCCTAAGGCGGTCGCCTCCTCGCGATACGACCTCGAATCCGATCCGATGGTTACCAACAATGCAATTGTTCCTTGCAGAAAAGAGCCTTTTTCATGGGAGCAAATCTCCTATTTAAAAAAAATGGCCGCAGATTAAACAATTGGGGCTTCATAAGATTTGATATTTTACATAAACAATGATAACCAAAAATTTTCAACCTTGACCACTCAATTGAGATTCTCGAACCGATTACTGTGCCTGAATAAAAGATTTCCATCGCTAATTTGTAAAAAAACATCACGTCAAGCCGGCACTTCGGGAGAGAGAAAGAAAAAAATCGAATCATTCTTCGCGGCGTGTCTTGAGACAAATTTCAACTGGGAGCAAGAAAATGCTACATCTCAGATATATCGATCCCAAAAAAGATAAAATCGAAACTCTGACGGTACCAGTATGTGAGGATGCGAACCTATACGATGATTCCGCCCTAACAGCCGTCATCAAAAAAGCAAAAAAGCTAAAGGAATTTAATGGAAAAAAAGATGACGAAGTTACGCTTTATGATCTGCCTGAGATCAAAGCGCATCGGGTAACCTTTATGGGGCTCGGCAAATGTGAGGAAGTTGATTTGGAAACCTTACGTAACATGGCTGGAAAAACGGCTAAATACGGCATAAAAAAAGAGCTTACAGATGTGTGGATAGCTGTTCCGGAATCGGATAAATTCAATTTAGAGGTGCCGGCCGTGCTTGAGGCCATGCAAGAAGGCGCCTATCTTGGTAACCACCTATTCGTCAAGTACAAAGGGAAGAATAAGAAAAAAGCTCTTAAAAAGATTAACTTCCTGGTAAAGCAGGAAACAGCTAAAAAATTACGGCGTCTGTCCTCAACAGTTGCCTCCATATGCCAGGGCACTGCGTTGGCCCGGGATTGGGTCAATACCCCATCCAACGACAAAACGCCTGAGAAATTTACCAAATCAATTGTAAACATCGCCAAAAAGCAGCGTCTCAGCGTTACGGTCTTGAACCAATCAGATTTGAAACAAAAAAAATTCGGCGCACTGCTGGCCGTAGCCGCCGGCAGTCAAAGCAAACCCAGTTTAGTTCTTCTTGAGCATAAAGCAAAGGGAGCAAAAAAAACAGTGGCGTTAGTGGGAAAAGGCGTCACTTTTGATTCAGGTGGCCTTAACATTAAAACCGGCAACACCATTTCAGATATGAAATCGGACATGTCCGGTGCTGCAGCTGTAGCCGCTACGTTGATAACAGCGTCGAAACTCAAAATGAAAGTGAATATCGTCGGCGCGATCCCCATTGTTGAAAACATGCCGTCCGGTCGGGCAAGCCGCCCGGGTGACATTATTCGGAGCTATGCCGGCAAGACGGTAGAAATTGGGAATACGGACGCTGAAGGTCGTCTGATATTAATTGACGCCATGTCTTATGTGATCGACAAATTTAAACCCGAAATGCTGATCGATCTGGCGACCTTGACGGGAGCCTGCGTCGTCGCTCTGGGAGAAAAGATTGCCGGCGTGTTTTCCAATGACGAGGATCTAGCGGCATCTCTCATTTTATCCGGGGCAAAGACCCATGAACGCTGTTGGCGGATGCCGCTTCCGGATGACTACAAGGAACTGCTGAAAAGTGATTTTGCGGATATCAACAATATGCCCAGCACCCGATGGGGAGGCGCCATCACGGCCGCGCTTTTTTTGTCTGAATTTACCGACGATACCCGCTGGGCGCATATTGATATCGCCGGACCGGCATATTCAAAAAAGGAAAATGCCTATTGCGGCGCAGGAGGTACTGGATTTGGGGTTAGACTGCTTTGTGATCTATTGAAAAAATTGTGATTATACACAGCGTCATAATAAATTGCATATTCTCCCTTTGGACCTTTGACTTTAAAACTACCGCATCGTATCAAACATGCACAACGCTGTGTGTGCATGCGCAATGGACTATGTCGTTCTGTATCAATCCGTATCGGTTTTCAACTCAATTGTTGTCAGTTAACGCAGTACGCCATTTCTCTAATTGTTCAGAATAAGACGGGGCAATCGCTTGGGCTTTCTCCAAGGTCTGCAATGCTTCTTCCTTATTTCCATTATGATACTGAACTTCCGCAAGGGTGTGCAGATAATTGGGATTTCGTGGTGCAGTGTCCACTGCGATTTCAGCGAGCCAGAGGGCTTTAGTGGATTCAGGAGATGTTTTTAAAAGCACCCATGCAAAATCATTAAAGTGCGGGGAAAGCGACTCCAATGCGTCAACAACTGCTTCCCTGGCTTTATCCGTATCTCCCTGTTCGAGATAGTCAAGCGCGCGTTTTGACTGCGACGTCGAATCGTCAAAATCGTCGCCTCTTAAGGTTACCTTGCGGTCACCTTTAGCAGGCAATTCAAAAGTTCCTTCAGGCCCACCTGTCACGAACATAGCCACAAGTATGATTGCGCCAAACAGAGCAAAACATGTGCCTGGTGCAGCATTTAGCAGTTTAAATTTGGCACCGGCGACTTCCGCATCGACACTATGCCCTCCGGGTGATTGAGGTGTGCCCCCCCCGGGAAAAACTCCCTTTATAAAAAGCCTATAACCTAGAACAACGCTGATGATTCCTGCAGCAATTATCGATAGTCGAAAAAGAGTCAAATATATAACAAATACATTCAGATTGTCCATTTTTTTGCCCTTCCAAGTTACCAACTAAGGTAAAAGCTAGCCCCGCGTCTTTGTTTCCCTTCAACGTGGGACTAAAATGAAATCGCCATCATCATGACCGGCGAATCGAATATCCGAATAGATAGGTGTTTGTCTTGCGTTCAGTACAACCCGCCTTCGGATCTTCTCATATAGAGAATCCATATCGATGATTTCATGGTTATCTTTCAGTGTAAGTAAAAATGCATTTGCAAATACAGAGTGGCCGCCGCTGCCTTCATCCTGAACAGGTTCAAGACCTCCGGATGTCAGCACCGTTCTTGAGCGCCGTTGCGCCATCCTCCGGACCCATTCCTCCAAATCTCCAGTCTTTGAAAAGCCGATATCCGGGCCCCGTGTCAGAGTGCCTGAAAAACATGAGTCGGCAATTACCAAAACGTGTTTGGCCTTTATCGCTTTTAGCTCTCCGGTTATGTCCTCATTCGCTATCCAATTTGCCTTGTTTCTGCGCTCTGCGTTCACAGGCAGCCAGTAGCCACGCTGAGTCTCCTTATCCATGATGCCATGCCCGGCATAATAAATAAGGAAGTTGTCAGTGTCTTGCAGCTCTCGCCGCATTCCTGCAAACGCTGTGAAAATATGTTCCCGCGTCGCATTTAAGAGCAATGTCACCTTAAATTTATACTTAGTTTTAAGAATGTTTGCGACGGCCTTGGCATCATTTACCGCCGTTTTGAGTTTGTTAATATTTTGGTAGTTATTATTTCCAATCACAAGGGCATGGAAGTTGCCAAAATCTATGAATTGGGAGGGCACTATCGTCTTTGAGGAAACCTCCGATGGTGCTCGCGTGCCGCCGCTGGGCGTTTGCCTGCCGCTTTCAGACAGCGGCGTAGTTTTTTTCACTTGCGCTTTAGGTCTGGAAGTTCGCTGGCTATTTGCCGATGGCGACGCATCTTTTTTTACCTGCGTTTTAGGTGATTGAGGCTGCATTTTGTCCGATGGACTTGGAGGAGGTGCACGCTCAACAATGGTTAGGGACTTTTTCTTTTCGGGCAGTTCAAATCGCAATTCAGTTATCGTGAACCAACCCGAAATCGTGTTCCCACCTCTATGAAGCGTAAAATGAAGTTTGTTCTCGCCAGGTTTTAAATCGGTGATTTTTAGCGCTAGCCGAATGGGTTCGTAAGTAAACTCGCCATTGCCAAATGAATAAGTTTTCCAAAATGATTGCTTGTTAACAGACAAAAGGCCCCGTAGAATACCGGTTCCATCGTCCCCGAGGCCTTTGTGCTCTACAATCATGGTTAATTCTTTTCGTTCTTCCAATAATGGAGCCGGCAGGTTAACCATAATATCAACCGCAGTTGCAACGCGGAACTCCTGCGTGAACGGTTCTCTATAATCATTCCATTGAAAGGTCTTAGCTAAAACAGCAGGACATAGAAAGAGAGATAATACAATTAAAGTAAAAGAGGCATTAAACCATTTACGAAACGTATCCATAACCAACCTCTTATCGAATGGTGTGGAATAGCGTAGAAAACGGGAATGTCGCTGGATAACCCAAGTGTGAGACGTTATACTGAAATGGCTATAGCAATAAAGAAATTAGCTTAGAAAAAATAAAGGCAATACCTCCAGTTTATTCCCAACGGATTGTATTTAGATCGCAAGTCAAAGTGGACACATTTATATCTAACTTAAGATTGCGAAGATATTCAGTTTAATCAAAAAATGGGTACGTCGGTTGGTTTTGTCAAGAAATAAGAAAAGCTGAGTGTCCACTACAACAAATAATTATTATAACCTACAAAAAGTACAATTTGCAATTTAGCCTCTAACAGGATAAGAATATTTGATTTTAGCAAATAGACTTAAACAAAAAGATGCCTGGATTTTCTCCAGCAAACTTCGCTTCTGAGAACCTACGAATATCCCGCCATTGTATTGATAGTGGGTATAGGTGCAAAATTCAGGTAATAAATCCAGAAACAATGGATAAAATTCAGCTCATTTTTTTCTTCATCAGTGGGTTTCTTGTATCGCGGTTACTCATAAAAGCCAAACTACCCCACAGAATCGTTTATTGGTTAATCGGCAAACGCCATCTTTCTGTAACTAAAATAGTTTTCTATCTCATTGTCATCTCCGCGTTTTTATCATTTTTCATACCGAATGCGATAACCGTGCTAACTCTTTTGCCCCTTCTGGAGCTACTGCGCCGGTCATACGAGAAATCTGCCGGTTCGTCGAAAGGGGTTCCAACTTTGCTGGCGCTTGCGACAATTTACGGAGCCAACATCGGCGGCATGGGATCGATCACTGCCACACCGGCAAACGGGATTTTGGTAACCTACGCGGTATTGAACAAGGTCCCCGGCATCCAGCATATCACCTTTGCATCGTGGCTAGTTTGGGGCGTTCCTTTGGTTATGGTATTCGCAATTATTGCCTGGTTGATTTTAACTACCGTACTCCGTACCTGGATATATCAAAAAAACAAAATTCATCTTCCCTTTGAAACCAGCGACATCAATCATCCGTTTCAAAACATAACCATCTTGATCACCGTAGTTTATTTTCTATCTTCATTCATTTTATCGTTATTGTTGATGTCTACGCCCCAACAAACGCCTTTCATATTAACAATAACCGGCCTTTTTACTCTGGGTCTTATTTTATTTCTTTTCTTGATTCCTGTAAGAGGCAGCAATAAACACGATCCCAAACATGTGTTGCTGTCAATTCCGGATTGCTATAATGAGTTGCCCACCAAAGGATTTTTATATGTGGGAATTGCAGTTGGGTTAGCGGCGATATTGTATGCGTTTAAGTTTCATGAATTCTTCTCTCAATGGGCCGGAGTGATAACACCCAAAGGTTTATCCGTATTTGCTTTGTTTTTATTGATCGCCTTGGCGACCTCATTCTCAACCGAGATACTCAGCAACACCGCTGTCCAGCTAAGCTTTTTTGTAATGGCGCTTCCCCTGGCAAAAACGTT
>JASFJP010000085.1:0-11236 GCA_050121225.1 Desulfobacterales bacterium | reverse complement strand
TTTTTGTCTGGCGACGACGACGGCTTCAGTCGTGTCAATTCCTGAAATGACGACGTCGTAACCGGTGTTGAAGAAGTTCTGGGCAACCTGGGTGGGGTCTGCGGTCACCCCCGGGATATTAAACCAGAAACCGATCCAGGTGACCTGAAATTTCAACTCTTTGGCTGATTTTTTGAGGACGTTTTCCCAGGCGTATTTTGCTCCCAGATATGCGCAAGCAGCCAAACGCCGGGTTTCCTCATTGATCAGGGGACCCAGATAACCGATTTTTCCGCTTTTGGTCGTCATAGCAGCCACGAATCCGGCCATCATTTTACCGTATTCCATCCGGCCCATTAGATTGCTGAGGTTTTTGGATGCTTTTTGAGTCAGCACGTCATCACCGGAGATGTGAATAAAATGAATATCGGGGTGCATCAATGCCGCTTCGCGGGTGCCGTCTTTCATATCATCGGAGTTGGCAATGATTAATTGCGCCCCCTTCTCCACCATGTCGTCCACTAATTGAGGGATGGTTACGCCGGGGCGATCGGCAGGATTCACTTTGTCAATATATATCATTTTCGTACTGGGAATTTTTTTTTCAACGTATTTACCGCCTTCAAAATGTGCCTGGCTCCAACCATGATCATTGTAGGGTCCGACCAGCAACAAACCAAATGTGAAGGGTTTCTCAGCGGCAAAGGCCGAACCCGAATTAGATGGCGAAAGGCAGACAGCCAGACAAATGACAGCAATACCCCAAAAGGCTTTTTTAAACATGAGAGTTTCCTCCTTACGTCTTGATGAATTCCAGCATCAGTAGAAGATTGCCAAAAATTAGTGCAAGGGTTACACTTTATATAAGGAAAAGGGAACCCCGGGTCAAGAAAGAAGACGCATCCTTCAAAAAAACATTTGAAATTTGGATGGTGCGGAAATTGAACGGAAGATTGCAAGCGTTCACTGGTTCAAGGTTCCCCGTTCAGGGTTACCTCTGTTAATAAACGGAAGATTTTGGTATAATTTTTTTTATTTTGGATGAAAACTATTGCCTACTGCTCGTGACCTTCCTTTTTTAGCAGATCTCTATGCCAGATAGCAAAATCGTACATGCCATTGAAACGGTCCTCATTATTGATGATTCCGAGCGCCATTTCCAGAGCACCCCTGCCATAGGAATTGCTGTATTCTTCAGCGCTTCGCGATTGTAGAAATTCTCTCACAAGCTGTTGGGTGGTGCGGCGGGATTTATCCTTGCGAATGTCGATGGGATCTTTAGGCTCTTCAAACGGATCCCATTTGTCATATCCTACCTTTTTGAGAATATGTTTTTGCCGTCGCGAGGACATGCTGTCGAAGACCGCTTTTTTTCTTTGTTCGGTTTCTTCCTGAGAAAATTCGCTCATTTTTTTTTCCTCGCGCGGCGTTTGGGCGGCGTTTGTTCAACCGGTTCCTCGGCGATCCCCAAAAATACATCATCGAAATCCGTGACCATTGCAGACGATAACGGGAGCAGCAAATCCGCCAGTTTGATGTTTTTTGACTGAATGTCTCTTAAAAGCTCGGCTGATATTTGCTGCAGTTGGCTATGGACGGAATCCAGATTGACCGTCGGATATTTCTCGCCCTGTTTAAATCCGGATTTGCCGCAGGTATGTCCAGCACCACCGATGGCAGTAGGGATACCGTAAAAGCGGCAGGTTAAAGGGCGGTTTTCGTACAGATCGCATAAATCTTTCTCATTCAGCAAAGGGCATCGGATCCGCTCAAGAGCCAATTCTGCAAGAATTTCACCCTCATTCTTTCCTTCCTGTAGTTTTTTATATGCGTCGCGCTTGATCTTATAGGCGCGACGATCCGCTCGATTGGCTTTTTCAAGAAGTGCGGCCCTTTTTGAGCCCTCAAATTTTTTCTTGAATCTGTGATTAAGATACAAGGTCTCAATTAGCGTCAGGTCAAACAAGGCATGGCAGCAGTCTGAGCACTGCTCCTCGCATTTGACGCAATCCGCATGAGCTTTTTTTACGCGCTCAAAAGCTTCATCCGCTGTCGCCACCAGGGCTTCGTATTTTTTAAAATAGGGGGTAAAGTCGATATTCATAGTTGATTAAATAACTCCCTTTCTGAATGTTTCACGTGAAACATGTATCTATTTTCCGATACAAAATCGGCTGAAAATTCGATCCAAAAGGTCCGGTTTTAGCGTCACGCCTAAAATTTCACCCAATGAATCAATGGCCTCTTGAAGATGAATGGCGATTAGCTCCATCGGTATACCATTGTTCATCCCGGAAACAATGGTTTCCGTCGCTTGCAGGCTGTCTTCCAGAAGTAGCTTGTGTCTGAGATTAGGAACAATGCGCTCGTCGATTGCAATTGGATCTTTGCCAAATGCTGTTTCTACAATCTGTTGTTTGAGAAGATCGATGCCGCGGTCATACAGGGCCGAAATATGGACGTTTCGATGCTCCAACCCAAAACTCGTGAGCGCGGGAAGGTTTTCTCCCTGGACCAGATCGATTTTATTCACCACAATAATATACGGTTTTGATTGGATTTTTTCAAAGATATAGGCGTCTTCTGCTGTCGGTGGAACATGGGCTTCAACCATGAAAAGAACCAAATCGGCGCCGTTTACGTTTTCTAAAGTTTTTTCGATACCGATGCTTTCAATCGGATCATTGGTGTCGTGAAGTCCGGCCGTATCTGCAATGATGACCGGGAGCCCGGCCATATTCAAGGTTTCTTCAATGGTATCTCGAGTCGTTCCTGGAACCGAGGTAACAATTGCACGATCCTTTTGAAGCAGACAATTCAGAAGGCTTGATTTTCCGACGTTTGGACGACCCACAACGGCCACTTTGAAACCGTCTCTAAGAACATTGCCCTCAGTGTGATGCTGAATTAATCGGCGCAGGGGCTCAACGGTGTTTGATTTGATACCCTTAATCGTTGCCGGTGGATCAACGATCTCTTCAACATCCTCCGGAAAATCTATCGCGGCCTCGATCCGGGTAATCAATTCGATTAAATAGTCACGGATTGATTCTAACTGTCTTCTCAGTCGACCGTCAATTTGAGCGGCGGCCAGATGCAGCGACTTATCCGTTCGAGCATTAATAATATCGATGACCGCTTCGGCTTGAGTAAGGTCAATACGACCGTTTAGAAATGCCCTTTTGGTAAACTCTCCGGGATCGGCAAGACGCGCCCCTTGTTTTAACACCAATTCTAGGAGCGCATGTACTGCTACCGGACCGCCGTGAGCATTGATTTCAACGACATCCTCTCGGGTATAGGTCCGGGGTGCTTTCATTACGGAAAGCAGAACCTCATCCAAAACCCGATCGCTTTCAGGATCCACGACATGGCCATAGTATAGCCGGTGAGAATCCAGTGGATCGGAAAATTTTTCATTAGTTGGTGGCCGTTTTTTGGTGTTAGCGGTTGATTTCGAATCAATTGGGCAAAAAATCGCCGTGGCGATCGAAACGGCATCCGGTCCGGATAATTTGATGATTCCGATTCCACCTCGGCCGCTTGGTGTGGCAATGGCCGCTATCGTGGAATTATCCATTTTTAGATTAATGATATTTATGTCGTTGAGAATTATGCTTTTTGGGGAAAATAACCAATTTGCGCATGTAGCCTTCTCCCCTGCTTTTGGTTTTAACTTCCGGATCATCTTTTAGGGCTAGATGAATAATTCTACGATCATGAGCACTCATTTGTCCAAGGGATATGGGTTTTCTAATCCGTTTAGACTTGTCAGCCAATCGTGTGGCAAGTTTTTCCAGATTGACCTTTCTGGTTTCCAAATAGCCTTCAACATCCACCTGAATGCGAATCTTATTGTTGTTATTATGTTTGTTAACTATTTTTTCCACGAGAGATTGTATGGCTTCGAGAGTTTGCCCTTTTTTTCCGATTAAAATGGCGGCGTTTCCGCCGACAACATTAAAAAGTATCCTCTCGCTATTCTCATCGACAGATATTTTAGCATCGGTGGTTATGGAATCAACGATGCGTCGTAAAACCGTCCGTCCAAGATCTGAGGGTTCATCTGGGAACGTATATACTTGCTGATCAGCAGAATAATTTTCATCTATCGCATCTTCTGAGTTTGATTCGGAATCGTCGGATATCCCCACTTCCGAATGCATTTGATCAGAATCAATTACGCTCTCCTCTGACGCGTCAGGCATGATGACCCGTATTCTTGCTTTTTTGGTTCCGGCTAAGCCGAAGATACCGCTGGAGCCATAGGACAGCACATCATAACTGAGTTCATCAAGCGCGATGTCGAGCTCCTCACATGCTTTTTCGACGGCTTTATCTACATTTTTTCCTTCAAATTCTAGCAAAGACGTCATGCAAAACCTCCCTTATCAAGCAAATTTTTTCTGAATGTAATATTGCTGGCCGATCGAAAGAACGTTGTTCACAAGCCAGTATAAAACCAAACCGGAAGAGAAATTAATGAAAATAAACGTAAATACAACCGGCATCAGCATCATCATTTTCGCCTGGGTCGGATCGCCCATCGGTGGTGACATTTTTTGCTGCAAAAGCATGGTACCACCCATAATAATGGTTAAGACCGGAATACCGTAGGGCGGTTCCATAAAGGGTATGGCAAAGTCAAATCGAAATAGACGATCGGGTGCGGAAAGGTCATCGATCCATAAGAAAAATGGCGCGTGCCGCAGTTCGATTGCCTGATATAGCATCCGATAAAGTGCAAAAAAGACCGGAATTTGAACCACCATAGGAAGACAGCCGCCAAGGGGATTGATTTTGTAAGTCCGATACAGGCTCATGACTTCTTCGTTCATTTTTTTCTTGTCATTTTTGTACTTCTCCCTGATTTCCTTCATCAATGGCTGGATCTTTTTCATTTCACTCATGGACTTATAACTTTTTGATCCAAGAGGCCACAGAAGGATTTTAGTAAGAATCGTTAGAATGATAATGGCAATACCGTAATTGGGTATTACGCTGTAAAACAAATTCATCAACCAAACACATGGTTTGGCTATAAAGTCGAACCAACCGAAGTTAACGGCTTTGCTGAGGTCATGACCCGCTTCGCCCAGCGTCTTCATACTCTTTGGTCCGAAAAAGAGCTGATATTGATATTGTTGCTGAGTTCCGGGTCGAATGACACTTTCCGGTCTTATGTGTTGAGCTTCGATCTGGTCGTTATTTTTGAGGGATAACCGCATGCTCGTTTCTTCAGCCGGCAACGGGATAAGACTCATTACGAAATAGCGATCCTGCAGAGCTACCCATTTTATTCTACCGGGATAGGTACTTTTTTCCGCTATATCTTTTATTTTGACTTCTTCAACCTTGTCACCGATCAGCGTACTGGGACCCTCAAACCCATAGGCGCGTGAATCCTGTGGAACCAGACCGGCGAGAGACACAAACAGCTTATCTTGGATTGATTGTGCAGAGCGGTTTATTATGGTTACATCTAGTCCGATAACATACGTATCCGGTGAAAATTTATACGTCTTCTCCACCGTCACCCCTTGTGGGGAGTTCCACTCCAATGTGATCGCCCGGGGACCATCCGTTATGTTTATTGACCTTTCAGTAAGGTTGGTTGAATAAACAGCATTGTCAAGTTCGGGAAGACTTTTACCGGCAAAACCCAGCAGCAAGGATTCCAGAGCATTCGTCTTGGGCAACAGTTCTTTTAAAGGGGAATCATATGAAACGTTTTCCCGGTATTTTTTTAGTAAAAAGCTAGTGAATCCAGCACCTTTCTCCGAAAGCACGATCTGGTATAGAGGGGTGTCAACCGTGATTGTTTGAGGAATACGCTGCGGTGTCTTGTCGTCGGCTGTTGCGACAGCAGGTGTTTCAGGTTCGGATATCGCTTTTTCTTCCGGGATTGGTTCAGTTGCTTTGATCTGTTCTTCTTTAGCTGGAGTCTGCTCTGCTTTCTTGGCAGATTTCTGAACGGCATCTTTGTCAACGAAAAAGAATTGCCACAAGACAAAAATTAGAATTGACAGAACAATAGCAATTAACAATCGGGACTGTTCCATAGTATTCTCCTAACCATACGTTGAGTAACCGCGGTCGTATTAAACACTCCAATTTTAGCTAACGAATTAATTCGATTAAATGGAGCATGTTCGACGGGGACTGACCTGAGGGCGGGCAATTGTGATCCAGATCGAATACGATACAGTTTAAGAAAGGTCAATTCCTTACGATTTGCAATTTTTTATTACACTGCTTAACGACGCGGGCCGATCACGACCGTTAAGCAGTCTTTCATACCATAACCTAATATACTCTATGGAACCGGATCAACACCACCGGGATGAAAAGGATGACAGCGCAGGATTCGTTTGAGTGCCAAGAAAAGACCGCTAAACGGGCCATATCGCGTTATGGCCTGATAGGCGTACTCCGAACAGCTTGGATAGAACCGACAGGAAGCACCTAAGACCGGGGACAGCGAATATTGATATCCTTTGATCAACACTAGAAATAGGCTTTCGAAGAATCTATTGATCATCATCGTTTCTTGATATCCGGTCTAGTAAATTCTGCAATGAATGGTGAACCTTCTCGGGTGAAATTTCGGCGGCTTCCTTTTTGGCGATAATATTAATGTCCCATTTTCCTGATAGTTTATACCGGTTTAATCGAAAAAATTCGCGCACGAAACGTTTAAGTTTATTGCGTGTAACAGCTCCTCCGACTTTTTTAGTAACTGTTACACCCAATCGAGATCGGTTATATTGGCCGGGAGAGAAATAGGCAATGAAATGCTCATTCTGAATTCTCCGACCAAATTTTGACAGTTCTAGGAACTCGCGTCGCTTCAGAATCCTGTCTGCCTTCCTAAAGGAAAAAGGCGACACCAAAATCCCCTTATTTATCGTAACTTATTGAATATAAACGATATTCGTACCCGGTCTCATTTTGTTAAAGACCGGCGCAATCCCCCAATGATTGAAATGTCTAGGCTGCCAGCCGACGTCTGCCCTTTGCTCTTCTGCGATTGATGATTCTTCGCCCCTGCTTGGTGGACATCCGCTTGAGAAAACCATGATTTCTGGCCCGTTTGATTCTACTGGGCTGAAATGTTCGTTTCATTTGTATCTTTCCTTATCTTTATTTATGCAAAACGTGCATTGTGCACATTATTGGTAATCGTGTTGTCATAAACCGAAAATATAAAGCACAGGCAGTTTCGTGTGTCAATACCAAATATCTCAGATCTAAAAAAACAAAATCGGCAATTATGCGTGATGAGTTTCAAAAATATCAAACTGTTCCATGTGAAACTCTGGGTTGGGATAAATAACGATCTGTCTGCCTATTGATTTTTCGAGGGCAGCAATGAGCAAATTTTCCTGGTCGAGGAAAAGCTCTGCAATTTGCGGATTTACTTGCAGGGTTAGTCGGGTACCGTTCAGTTCGTGAAAATCCCGAAGGATTTCACGATAAATATTATAGCAGATGGATTGCCTGGATATCAGGTATCCTTCTCCCTCACAATAATAACATGGCTCACAAAGAATTCGGGTCAGAGGGTCGCGGGTTCGTTTACGGGTCATTTGAATCAGTCCCATATCAGACATGGGAAGAACGTGAGTTTTACTTTTGTCCTTTTTCAAAGCCTCCTTCAGGGCGTTAAAAACCTTTTCTTGATTGGCCTTTTTTTCCATATCAATAAAATCAATGATTAGAATGCCGCCGAGGTCCCTTAACCTAACTTGATAGGCAATTTCCTTAACCGCCTCAAGATTGGTTTTTAGGATAGTTTCTTCCAGATTATGTTTGCCGACATAGCGGCCGGTATTGACATCGATGGCAACCAAGGCTTCGGTGTGTTCAATTAAAATATAGCCCCCGGATTTGAGCCACACTTTTCTTTTTAACGCCCGTGAAATGTCTCCCTCAAGATTGTAAGCATCGAAAACCGGCTCGGTGCCGTCATACAGGACAACCGAATCTTTCAAACTGGGCATGTAGGTATCCAGAAACTTTAAAATCGCATCGTAGGTTGGTTTCGAATCGACAACCAGTTTTTCAACTTCATGGATTAAAAGATCGCGCACGGCACGTAGGCTAATGGAAAGCTCATGGTGTAACACAGATGGCGCCGGGGCATTTTCAAATTTTTTTAGGATATTTTCCCAAAGGTTATTTAAGAACCCCATTTCATAGGCTAGCTTTTCTTCCTGCTCACCCTCGGCAGCAGTCCTGACAATATAACCGTAATTTTCCGTTCTCAGTTTCTGCACCAATCCTTTTAGACGTTCGCGCTCAAATTCATCTTCAATACGGCGGGAGATTCCAATATGATCGGAGTTAGGCATCAATACTAAAAAACGACCGGGCATGGAAACATAGGAAGATATACGAGCGCCTTTGGTCCCCATAGGGGATTTGGCAACCTGAACCAAAATCTCTTGGCCGTCAGAAATAAGATCGCCGATGGTGATATCGCGTTTTTTTAGATGGGTGGGTGCAAGGTTTTCTTCCAGATCGATATCCTCGATCTCCGATTCGGCATCAAATAGACGTACATAGTCTCTGTAGTCGTTGCAAAAAACATCGTCCACATAGATGAAGGCGGCCTGATTTAACCCTATGTCCACAAAAGCAGCCTGCATTCCGGGCAAAACACGCACCACTCTGCCTTTATAAATATTACCGGCAATATTGGAATCATCACCGCGATCCACAAAAAGCTCTGCAATCGTGCCGTCCTCCAGCAGCGCTACCCGGGTTTCGTGGTTGGTAACATTGACGATAAGCTGTTTATACATCAATCAGAGTTCCACTTTGATGGCAGGGGCAAAACGTTTAGAAATAATCCCCAAATCCACAGCAGCCTTTTTATCGGTTATAGATCCGTAATTTTTCATCATTTTTCCCTAGACTTTCTGTTTAACAATTTTGGCCCCTTTGATTTGATCTTCTTTCAGTTTGAAAATATGCCGCAGTACCTCGGCAGGTCGTACCGTTTTTCCCGGATCCGATTTAAGAGTTATCATTAACCGTTTTGAATCCAGCAACTCAATATCTGTTACTATAGCTTTTAAATCTATCTTTTTCAACTTTCCCTTACGATTCGATCGGGAAATGATGAGATCGGATCGATGATTAAACGAAGACAAGTCCTCTTCGTTAAAAATTTGGTTTTGAAGCGACACAAGATAGATCGTTTGATGCGACGCCGTTCTAATTGCTTTTTGGGGAGCATGCTCACAGCGATGCACAACCAGACCGTCCGGTAAATGGGCATTCAGTCGACGAACAAGTTCAGAAGGTTTAACAAACTCCGTGACCGCGAGCGTAAAGTACTCTTCCTGGCTTTCGAGTCCGATGGGTAATGGGTCATCAAATGAGATCTTCGCTTTGGGATGAAAACCTTCCGAAAATTTAACGGGTAACCGCGCTCTTCTGAGGGCCCGTAAGAAGACATTAACCATTTCAAGATGACCGAAGTATTTTGCCTGATCCTGTTTTGAGTAATAAACGCGCAATTTTTTGTAAGCTGCAGTGTTGTCGGCTGTGGTCGCCAGTGGACGCGTAAATTCCTGGCTGGGTTTGTGGGTGGTTTTCAGCTCAATTTCTTCAAAGTCGCAAACTCCGCACTGATTGCACGGTCCCTGGCGACAGTCTTCCGTCAAGCAGCCTTGGAGTGCTTTCTCCCATTCATCTTTTAAAAACGATTTATTAATCCGGGTATCGATATGATCCCAGGGCAACGGTTCGCTGACATCCCGCTCTCTGGAAATATAAAAATCCGGATCAAGGCCCTCGGCTGCAAACGTCTCTTGCCACAGATGATAGCGAAACTTATCGCTCCAGCCATCGAATTTGCATCCCCTATTATAGGCAGCGACGAGTAACCGGTGAAGCCGTCGATCTCCCCGGGCCCACAGGCCCTCCAGACGGCTGACTTCAGGATTCTGCCACTTGAATTGAATTCCTGGCAGTTTTAGTTGGTCATGAATCCAGTTTAGCTTCGCTTTGGATTCTGCTAACGAGATCTGTGAGGCCCACTGAAAAGGCGTGTGAGGCTTCGGAATAAACGTTGCGACGCTAACGTTTATTTTCCCGCGGGAGCCAGTCGATGGCTTGATTTTACGCAGTTTTTTCACCAGATCCACCAGTTCTTGAAGGTCGTCTTCGGTTTCGGTGGGAAGTCCGATCATAAAGTAGAGCTTAATAACCCGCCAACCCAAATTAAATGCATCCTTGACGGTGTCGACGATTTCCTGTTCGCTGATATTTTTATCGATCACATCCCGCAATCGTTGACTGCCGGCCTCCGGGGCAATGGTAAAGCCTGTTTTACGAACCATTTTAATGAGTTTCATTAATTCGGGTGTTAGGGTGCCGGCGCGCAAGGAGGGTAGGGATACGGCCACATTCTCCGACCCAAAACGGGCCATTAAACCTTCGATCAAAGGAACAATGCACCCATAATCGCCGGTACTCAACGAGAGAAGCGACAGATCTTCATACCCGGTAGCCGCAAGGGATTCAGCGCTTAGTGACATTAAGTGCTCCGGTGACCGTTCACGAACAGGGCGATATATCATGCCGGCTTGACAAAAGCGGCAGCCTCTTGTGCAGCCACGGGAGACCTCTAACCGCAGGCGATCATGAACCGGTTTGCCATAGGGAATGATCGGTTTATCCGGAAACGGCATCTTATCCAAATCGGCTACAATGGCTCGCTTAACCCCGGTGTAACTTGAAAATCGGGGTGTGACGGTTTGAAAGCCACAGTCATCAATCTGCTCCTCAAAAAAAGAGGGAATATAGATCCCCTCAATTTCAGACCATTTTTTTAGAAGGTTTTCTTTAATTTGCAGCCTTTCCTGTCTCCATTGCAACCAGGTTTCAGCCATATGCATGACCGCCTGTTCACCGTCGCCGAGAACGATGGCATCAAAAAATTTAGCAATAGGCTCTGGAT
This sequence comes from Desulfobacterales bacterium, assembly GCA_050121225.1. GTDB lineage: Bacteria > Desulfobacterota > Desulfobacteria > Desulfobacterales > JAFDCJ01 > JAFDCJ01. The sequence goes on along the minus strand of JASFJP010000085.1, from coordinate 285 downwards.
TGCAGGCACAGGGTCCGCCGGCGATAATCAACGGATGGGAATGATCTCTTTCAGAGGCCAGAAAGGGAATTTTTGCCAAATCCAAAATGGTTAAAATATTCGTGTAATTCAGTTCGTATAATAAACTGAAACCAAGCATATCAAAACGGTTGATGGGCTCCTTGGATTCCAGCGAAAATAGCGGCAGTCCGGCCTCTCTTAGACGTGCCTCCATATCAACAGCGGGTGCAAAAACTCTTTCCGCAGCAATATCGGGATGGGCGTTTAGAATATGATAGAGGATTT
>JASFJP010000084.1:0-11262 GCA_050121225.1 Desulfobacterales bacterium | reverse complement strand
CGAAGGAACGCGAAACCATGTAAATATCGTTGTCGATGGTCTTGGGGACTCCTACCACGCTGATTTTCTGGTTCCTTTCGTGAATTGAATCGGCGATCCGGGTTGCCGCCGTCAACGTTCCGTCTCCACCGATCATAAAAAGTAAACCAATGTTCATCCGCTCCAAGCTGTCAATGATTTCGTCAATATCCTGGGGACCCCGGCTTGAGCCCAGTACAGTGCCGCCTCTATCATGAATATCGACCACAAATTCGGGAGTGAGATCAATCAGGTCGTGACCGTACTGAGGAATGAACCCCTGCAGTCCATAGCGAATGCCGAATATGTTTTGAACGCCATAACCATAGTGCAACTCCAGTACCACGGATCGAATAATATCGTTTAAACCCGGGCAAAGCCCTCCACAGGTTACCAGTGCACATTTTAATTTGCTCGAGTCAAAAAAAATTTTGGATCTGGGACCCGCCAGCTCAAAGCATGGTAAGCTTTCACCATTGGAAAGCATTTGCAGAATTTGCGTATCATCGACGTTGATGATTACCCGGTCATCGTCAGAGACACAGCTGATGTCCTCGGCACCGTCTGCTCTTCTGAGAACCGGAGACGGTATTTTTGCTTCGCCAAGAGTGGGAATATCGGTAATAATGGCCTCGGTGTTCATCATGATTTCTTTCTATTTAGGTGTTAAGTTATGAGAATCAGACGTTTTCTATCCATGAAGCCTAAGCACCGTTGAATTTAAACTCTCCTTTGCCCAATATGTCGTGTAGATGTAAAATACCGCAAATTTCACCGTCTGTCTGGGTAATTGGTAATATTGTGATCTGATGTTCCTCCATCATGTTCAACGCGCCATAGGCGGGGGAATCTTCCATGACGGTTCGCGGATTTTTCGTCATGACATTTTCCACCGTGAGCTCGGAAATCGGTCTTTTGGTCACGACCATACGCCGAATGTCACCATCGGTGATTATGCCGACTAATTTATTTTGGGGGCTTAGCACCAGAGTGGCACCCAGGCCACCGCGATCAATTTCCTTTACGGCGTCCTCCATTGAGGTACTTTCGAAAACGATCGGCAATGTTTCACCAGAGAGCATGAGATCTTTAACTTTACCGGATAGCCGTTGACCAAGGGAGCCACCGGGATGATACAATCTAAAATCTCTTGAATTGAAATGCTTTTTCTCCAATAGAACCACGGCAAGTGCATCTCCCATGGCTAAAAGCGCCGTCGTACTGGCAGTTGGTGCCAATCCTAAAGGACAGGCTTCACATTCTACACCGACGTCGATAATAATATCACTGTGAATCGCGAGGGTGGAATCTTTGTTGCCGGTAAAAGCGATTATTTTGCAGCCAATACGCCGGATACTCGGCAATAAAAAGTTTAATTCATCCGTCTCTCCACTGTTGGATAGTGCAATAAATATGTCATCTTTGGATACCTGCCCCAAATCACCATGCATCGCCTCAACTGGGTGTAAAAATAACGATCGCGTTCCGGTACTATTCAGGGTGGCAACTATTTTTCGGCCGACTATCCCGGATTTTCCGATACCGCCAATGATCAATCGACCGTTACAATTACAAATGAGATCTACCATTTCCGCAAAATTCTCATCTAGGCGGCCGATCAGATTCATTATGCCGTCGGCTTCAATTTTTAGCACGTCAATTGCCTTGTCAATTACTCCATCGGAAATTTTCTTTTTGGGTTTCATTGCCAAATGATCCTCATCTGCTGGCCGCGACGGATAGAGGGCTATCGCTCATTTCTTACGATCTAATGTAAATATCTTACCCAATTTCACAATCAACCAACTATAGTCGAGTACGGTATTCTAGTCAATAAATCGAATCATTTTTTAAATTTTTTATTGACAAATACAAACGCTGTAATTAAATTCCTCTTTTTTATTTTAGGCTGGGAGTAAATTTTCCGGTCTTTTTTTGAACCTAATAACTTTCAAGGGGGTGATTCCAATGAATTGTACAACTATTAAACAAGGTATGGACTGCTCTTTCATGACTGCAAAGGGGTGCTCCTACAACGGCGGGATTTGCCATCAGGTCGTTGAGCAATGTAATGGCTGCAACCGCGGCACGGAGTTCGCATCCGGGTGGTATTGCACAGCCTGCCCTGATCCTTCGATTAAGTGGAAAAACGGAAATTGCAACTTGGCTTCACATATTTCGACAGTCGGCAATTCCCAGAAAGCCAAATTGAATCCACTCAAGGCGTCCAAGAGAGGGAGACGGTAATTTTGCTTTCGATCACACGGTAAACCCCGTTCAATTTTCGAGCGGGGTTTTTCATTTTGGGCTTTTGACCCAGCCATCCGCTTGCGGCGGGAAGCGTCATTTAGACATCAGCTTCTTAACGCTGTTCAATTGAATGCAGATACCTACCAATTCCATTGCTGCTAGGATATCATCCAGAGGAGGAAACGACGGTGCTATGCGAATGTTTCGATCTAATGGGTCGGATTTGTATGGATAGGTTGAGCCGGCAGGAGTTAACTTGACGCCTGCTTCAGCGGCCATTTTGACCACGGCCGCAGCGCACCCTCCCATAGTATCGATGCTGACGAAATAGCCTCCTTCCGGTTGGCTCCAATTCGCAATTCCTTTACCGGCCAGCTCTTTGGTTAATACACTCTGAACGGCATCGAATTTTGGCTTCAAAATCGCTGCATGTTTTTTCATTAATTCTTCAATTCCAGCCATATTTTTAAAGAAGGTTACATGGCGCAGCTGGTTTAGCTTATCCGGGCCAATAGTCTGAAATCCGATTTGCTTTTTTGCCAGTTCAATATTGATTCTGCTGCTGGCCATCATGGCCAACCCCCCTCCGGCAAATGTGATCTTAGATGTCGAACCAAAAATGTAGACTCGATCAGGATTTCCAGCCTGTTTACAAGCTGCAAGAATGTTTTTCAGTTTGGCTGGCGTGTCGACCAGATGATGAACCGTGTAAGCGTTATCCCAGAAGATACGGAAATCTGCTGCTTTGGTTTTCATCGCAGCCAACCGATCAACCACCTCATCGGAAAAGACAGCTCCGGTAGGATTGCTGTATTTGGGTACACACCAAATTCCCTTGATGCTGTCATCAGCGGCAACCAATTTTTCAATGCTGTCAATATCCGGCCCGTCGGTCTGCATGGCAACAGGAATCATTTCGATGCCTAAATAATCACAAATGAAGAAATGACGGTCATAACCGGGACTGGGGCACAAGAACCGAATTCTGGGAAGTTTTGTCCATGGAACGGCAGTCTCAGATACCCCCTTTACCATCGCACGCATAAACGTGTCGTGCATCAGATTTAGGCTTGAGTTGCCGCCGATGATGATTTCTTCGGATTCGACTTCGAGGTATTCGGCAAAAAGCGTTTTCGCTGCCGGAATACCATCGATTCCTCCGTAATTTCGGCAATCGGTCCCACTTTCGTCGACATAGTTACGGCTGTTGATGCAATCCAGCATTCCCAGGCAGAGATCAAGCTGCTCGGGACACGGCTTTCCGCGAGTCATGTCGAGTGCAATGTCACGGGCTTGAAACTGGCGGTAACGCTTCATTAGGCCGTCTTTGATCTGCTGCATGTCTTGGTGGCTGAGATCCTTGAATTCGGACATTCTTATGCTTCCTCTCTCTTTTTCTTATTATTTCAAGCAAGTTGATCAGGCAATCGGCGAACCTTTATATCATCGGTGTTTGGTCGCTTCAAGCCCTAATCCGATCATTCCATAACAGATTGACATCATGCGTATAAGTCGTCCCCCAGCACGATTGCAAAGTTGCTTAGTATTTGACCTCTATCAGGTGCAGTCCCTTCGCCGGTGCGGTGGGGCCGGCCTTTGAACGGTCCTTTGACTTCAAAACTTTGTTGAATTCATCAGGACTAATTTTGCTAAGACCAACCTCGACGAGTGTGCCAACTATGTTGCGCACCATGAACTTCAAAAATCCATCCGCTTCTATGTGAAATACCAGCGTTGCATCATCCTCTTGAAGTAAATCTGCCGCCATCACGTGCCGTTTGGTGTGCGTCCTGGGGCTACCGCTGCCTTCAAACGCCTTGAAATCATGAATCCCAATAATTAGAGAAATTGCTTTGCGCATGGCGGTTTTGTTTAAATTTTTGCGTATGAACCACGTGTACTGACGCCCGATCGCCGTTGCCACCGGACGGTTCAATATTCTGTACTGATAAATTTTGCTTTTAGCATCATAGCGGGCGTGAAAGGAATCATGGACCTTGCGGCATTCTTTGACGACGATATCATCAGGCAGCAGGCTGTTGAGACCCTTCTCGAAAACATTCGATGCTAGTGACGTCTCACAGTGAAAATTGGCGACTTGGTTCAAGGCGTGGACACCGGAATCCGTTCGACCCGAACCGGTAAGAGTGATTTGGGTTCCGGTTATCGTCTGTAATGCGTTCTCTATCTCACCTTGGACAGTTCGATCCTCTTTCTGGCGCTGCCAACCGTGGTAGTGTGTCCCGTCATATTCAATAATGATTTTAAAATTTGAGATCATCGTTTTTTTGAATCCGTTCAGACAGTGCTTGATTTTCAGGACCGATCATTCACTGCACTCTCAGCAAGAGTTTGAATTAAAACTCTTCGAGTCCTCAAATAAGCAAAACAATAGAAAGCGAAAAAAAGGACAATATGGTTGAAAGGGCAATGGAAGACGATGCCAGCGCCGTATCACTGTTTAACTGCGATGAAAGGACATATAGCGCCGTAGATGTAGGCAATGAAAAAAATATCATCCCGACCTTAAATGCGAGGCCGGAAATACCAAAGATCTTAAAGAATATGTATCCGGTAACCGGAAGCACCAGCAATTTGAAGACGGCGGCTACCAGAGACAACTTGAAATGGCTTCTCATCGTGCTGAGGCTTAATGCGCCTCCGATGGAGATCAATGCAAGCGGCAAGGCAACGGACGAGGCCAGTTTGAATGTATTCTCAATAAAGTTCGGAAACCCGGTTTTTAGGTTGGCATACACGAGGCCACAGATACAACCAATGATTAGGGGATTGGCCACCAAGGCTTTGGCAATTTGACCGATAGGTACCCGCGTAGACGCTTGTTTTTCTGAAAACCATGTCAAGGTCGAGACGGCAAGGACATTGATAATCGGAATCAACATTCCGATTAAGATACCGAAAAACCCAATGCCGTCCTCACCAAAGGCGTTCAAGATGATGGCGACTCCAATGTAGGAGTTGAAACGGTAACAGCTTTGAGAGAACGACCCTGCTTGGTAATGGGAGATGCGAAACCCCGTGATATAAAGCGTGCTTAAAATATAAATCGTCACCACAGAGCAGACGGCGGCGATGTAAAAGCCGGCATTGCTCAACAAGTTTTGTGATGAACTCCCGATTTTCCAAAAAAGCAACGCCGGGAAAAAGATATAGTAGATAAGCTTATCCGATGTCTTTAGAAAGGTATCGTTTGTTAAACGAAAATGCTTCAGCAAGCTACCGAAAAGAATTAGAGCAAAGACTGGAAACAGACTGCTTAAAACCATTAGATTTTATGTTTTTCCATTAGGGCGCCGTGAAGGGGGATTACAATCGATCACAGGGAATATCCGCCAGTTCTTCTTCAAGGTCATCATCGATCCATTGTTTGTACATCGCCAGGGTAAATAGCGCACTGCAGGACCTGCAGTGCAAATACACGGCTCGTCACGTCCTGCGCGTTTCAAGTTTTGTATTACACTGCTCACACCGGAAAAAATCGTTTTTCATAGCTGTCCACCCGATGATTGATTTATGACTTCAAAAAAAACTACTGTAACGATCTCATTCTGTTAAATCAAGGTAAAAGCAACCGATGATTCCAAGTGGAATCGAACATAATTCGTATACCCCATTTCTGAAACTATTCATGCCGATTGACAACGTGGTACTTATCTGTCAAATGAAACAGCCAGTCATAGTTAAGATAACCGACATGTATCGAGTTTGGCCAAGCCATTTTGTTTACGCTCACGTAGGGAAAAAGTATGAGAGGGTAAGGATATTTATTATGGAATCAAACGTATGTCCAGGTTTCAAAGCTGCAGGTGTCGCCTCAGGGTTGAAAAAAAATGGAGAGAAAGATCTTGGGATTATTTTTTCGGAAGTACCTGCAACCATCGCCGGAGTTTTTACGCAGAATCTAGTGCAGGCCGCACCCGTTGTGTTAGATCGGCAGCGTATTTCTAAGGGAGTATGCCGAGCCGTTATTGTCAATAGCGGGAATGCCAACTGCTGTACAGGCGATCAGGGACTGCGAGATGCGAGGCGTATGGCGCAATTGGCGGCTGAAGGAATCGATGTCGTCGCAGATGAGGTCATGGTGGCCTCCACCGGAGTGATCGGAGAGCCTTTGCCTATTGGGAAAATTGAAGCCGCCGTTCCCGGATTGATTCAGGCTCTTCACCCGGATGGCATCCTTAGCTTTGCGGAGGCAATTATGACCACGGACACGGTGCCGAAAGTAATAAGCCGTACCGGTGAGCTGGAAGGCAACTCTTTTACTGTAACTGGCGTCGCTAAAGGTGCCGGGATGATTCGTCCGGATATGGCAACCATGCTATGTTTTGTCATAAGTGATGTTCACGCCTCTCCGACAACACTTAAGAAAATACTTATCTCCGCGGTCGATCGATCTTTGAATCGGATTACGGTGGACGGTGATACGAGTACTAACGACACCGTTCTTCTAATGGCCAACGGTCTATCAGGCGCCGAAATCACGTCCGAAGCTCAGCAGAATATTTTCCAGGGCGTGGTTGATGATGTGTTGCTCACCCTGGCTAAATGGTTAATTAAAGACGCTGAGGGCGCAACCAAGCTGGTTGAAATTGTCGTTCAAGGGGCGGCATCCGGTCACGACGCACGCAAAATTGCCGATACCGTGGCCCATTCCAATCTTTTTAAAACCGCGCTTTTCGGCGAAGATGCCAACTGGGGGCGAATTCTTGCCGCCATCGGTCGGGCCGGAGTGGCGGTGGAGCCGGCGAAAATTGATGTCCAATTCGGTTCGGTTTTGATGGTGAAAGACGGCTTAGGCTGCGGCAAAACCGCAGAGGCCGAGGCAACCAAAATACTCAAACAACCCGAATTCAGCATAATTATCGATCTGAAAGGTGGCGATGGAACGGCTTCCGTGTATACATGCGATTTTTCTATAGACTATGTGAAAATCAATGCGGATTATAGATCGTAATTTTGGATAAATTATTCAATTCGGTTTCCGATTTATTAATAATCCCTGATGCAACCTAAGGGTAATGTCTAACTAGAACTGAACCCTAACCTTAGACACAACCTCTCAAATAATGCCCCTGATGCGACTGCAAAAATTTCTTTCTTCTGCCGGTGTCTGCTCACGCAGAAAAGGTGAAGAGTTAATCAAGGATGGCCATGTTACGGTAAATGAGCAGGTCGTTGTTGAACTCGGAACCAAAATCAATCCCGAAAAAGATCGGATTCGAGTAGATGGAAAACCACTGCAACCTTCACAATCTTTTATGTACATTGCCCTGAACAAGCCAAAGGACTATGTCACAAGTTGCAGTCATCCCGGAGAAAAGATTGTGCTGGACTTGGTTGGCGTTGCCGAACGAATTTATCCGGTTGGACGCCTTGATAAAGACTCAAGCGGCCTTTTACTGCTGACCAATGATGGTCGACTCCACCATGAACTTTCCCACCCGTCTTTTGATCATGAAAAAGAATACGACGTTACGCTTGCCAAACCCATAACCGACGGTGCGCTTCGCAAATTGGCCGAAGGTTTGCCGCTGATGGAGACCAAGACACGGCCGGCGCAGGTTCAACGGTTGTCTGCCCGGCGATTTCGAATTGTGCTCAAAGAGGGGAAAAATAGGCAAATCCGGCGCATGGTTCGCAAGGTGGGAAATCAGGTGACCGGACTCAAACGGACCAGGATTGCTTGTGTAAAGCTCGGTCGACTGCCTCTGGGGGCGTGGCGTTATTTGAACGATTCGGAAAAACAAGAGCTTTTAAAGATGCGTTAAAATAAAATCGGCGCGTTTTGGGATTGGTAGTTTAGGGATGGGCACGAGGTCATATCCGAGCATTCGGTAACTTTCATAAATCAGAAAATCTAACTTGTCGGCAGTAGCTTCATCTTCGGAGCGAACCTGATCTTTTGAAAAGCCGAATCTTTCAAAGAAAAATACCTGCTTATATCGATGGCAGCCACTTTTTTTCAAAGGCTCCGTCGAATCGATCCCGGAAAGCTTGAAATAGGCGATACTGTCGGGCAGACCGCGATCAAAAAAAACGGTTTCGTTTGCAGAAAGCGAGGCTTCAATCCTGACCTTTTCATTCAGGATGTGGCGTTCAAACTGCAATTCATCTGCTTTGATTTGGTGTAGCTGCAATCCATCGGCCAACTGCTCGTCGATGTAGGCTCTTGCGACTTCATGGATGACATGAAATCCCCGCCGTTCAAGCTCGTCAATAACGGCGGTTTTGCCCGAACACGGTGCTCCGGTTATTACGCACCAGTTGGTTTGACGCACTGACTGTGACCTCCGTAATTATTATTAATCATACTGTATGATAGGTTATGTTAGAATTGATAGACAATATACACCAAACTCAGGCTGATGACACCTTAATTTGAGGTGACAGAGACCTGAAAACATGAAACCAATGACTGGAGATTTAGTATGGTAACCTATGACGCATTAGAATCTAGAGAAATTGCCATTGCTGTTGTTGGGTTAGGATATGTTGGCTTGCCTCTGGCGGTTCATCTTGCGGCTCATTTTGACGTCGTCGGATTGGATTTAAAAGCGGAACGGATTCAAGAGCTTCGATCCGGGTTTGATCGCACCTTGGAGGTAACCGACGCCCAACTCTCCGCCGCCAATCTGCATTACACGGATAAACCGGCCGAGCTTTCAAAGTGCCGGCTAATTATCGTAGCGGTACCGACGCCCATTGATGACTATCGGATCCCGGATTTGGGGCCGTTGCGGAGCGCTTCGATGACGGTTGGGAGGCATTTGCAGAGAGGATCATGTGTTGTGTATGAATCCACGGTCTATCCCGGGGCGACAGAGGAAATTTGTATCCCGATTCTTGAAGACGAATCCGGGTTAACTCTAGGAAGGGATTTTACGGTTGGATATTCTCCGGAGAGAATTAATCCGGGCGATAAGGTTCATACCCTTGATAAAATTATGAAGATCGTATCTGGTTCGGACCCGCAAACCTGCGAGCTGTTGGCCGATGTTTATGGGAGAGTCGTCGAAGCAGGAATCCACAAAGCATCCTCAATAAAAGTGGCCGAGGCCGCCAAGGTAATTGAGAACACGCAGAGAGATTTGAATATTGCTTTGATGAACGAACTTGCAAAAATTTTTAATATTATCGGGATTGATACTCTGGAGGTTCTCGAAGCGGCGGGAACAAAATGGAATTTTTTGCCCTTCAAACCCGGTCTGGTGGGTGGACATTGTATCGGTGTCGATCCTTATTATCTGACGTTTAAAGCCGAAGCGCTGGGGTACCATCCGGAAATGATCCTGGCCGGGCGCCGGATTAACGATGGCATGGGCAAACACGTTGCCGAGCGCGTGGTAAAAATGCTTATCGCTGCCGGGAAGCAGGTCCAGGGGGCAAGGGTGGCGATTCTCGGAATTACATTTAAAGAGGATGTCCCCGATATCCGCAACACCAAGGTTGTGGACATCATCAGAGAACTAAAAGATTACGGTGTTGATGTTCTTGTCAGTGACCCCCTTGCGGATCCTGAAGAAGCCCGCGAATATTATGGAGTAGAATTACAGCCTCTAAAAGAGATTAACAATGTAGATGCCGTTATTCTTTCCGTGATGCACAGGGTATATCGAGAAAGTGGTTTGGATGGTATTGCCGGACTTTGCGCGGATCGTAAGGCGTTAATTGTTGATGTCAAAGGATGTTTCAGCCCTGTAGAAGCCCAAAAGTCATCAGTGACATATTGGCGCCTCTAATTCGATTTTTATTCAATAATTCTATTAAAATCAATATATTATATCGGTATAGTCCAAATGCCAAAATAGATTGGTTCGGCAAGACCAGCATGAGAAAAATAACGCACGCGATAAGAAATATGAGACAACCAGACAATAAAGTTTGACTCTGTTATAATTATCATTATAATGATAATTATAATGAAACAATGGGAGAATTTAATATGGCAGTCAAAACAGCACGGATTACCATCTTGGGAACCCCGGATTTCAAAGCGTTCCTGACTCGGGAAGCGAAAAAGGAAGGGGTAAGTTTGTCACAGCTTGTCCGGCAGCGCTGCGAGAAAAAGCCGGTGAACAGTGAGGATGAAGAACTGCTGGCCGCCCTGTTGAAAGAGGTTAGCAAGGCAACGGGCAGAGCAAGGGCTTCTCTGGAAAAAGGGCTGGCTGATGCAGAGCATGTACTGACCGAGATAAGGAGTGCAGTATGAGCACATTAAAAGATGTCATCTCGGCGATGAAAGACGTTTTGCTGCTCACCGACAAAGTGGATCGGGCAGGGAAGGTGCTTTCAGATATTTCCAGTGAATTGCGCGATCATGATCGGCGATTAATCAGGTTGGAAACCATGGTTGAACTTGCCAAGAGTCAGCTCCGGCTAACGGATGAGTCAAACTAAGGATTTCAACTTTCTGGAAGTATCGGGACGTTTGTGCACAACGAGCATAGCTTAGCCGTATGTGTTTCTTGTCATCTATTTGGGGACATATTCCAACACCGAGGTTAACCCCAATCGGTTTATTGGTTGAGGCTTTTGCCCTTCGAATATCTTTCCTTAATGCTTCAGGCGTCTTCAATGCACCTGCGGTAATAATGCCCAACCCCCCGGCTTCTGAAACCGGTACTGCTATCTTTGAAGTGCCAAATCCTGCATAGGCACCTTGGATAATTGGATATCTTATGCCTAACATTTCCGTTATTCTGGTTTTCCACTTCATCGTATAATTCCCTAATATTTTTTTTTAGATCTATAAACAAAAACAAGGTAATTATGACATCGTTAAAGTTTTTTCAGTTCCTTTTCATACTTTACCACCCATCCATCAGCACCGCATTCTTTGAAGATATCTATTGCTGTGTTCAGTTTTTCTTTTGCTTTCGGAAAATCACCTTTTCGTTTAAACAAATCTGCATAAAGGGCATAATCTCGGGCTAAATTCCACATCATGCCATATTGTTGGTTTGTTTCGATGGG
>JASFJP010000083.1:0-11356 GCA_050121225.1 Desulfobacterales bacterium | reverse complement strand
TTATTTTATCATTCAGGAGATCTTAGGAATAAAAGGCGAGGAGCAAAGCCAAACAAATTGTATCGACTATGAAAGAAGCTTTGCGGCCTGCTGGGCAAAGGTGATTACCGGAGAGGCCCAATTGGCGTTGATTACCAATGAATTGTCCATCAATGATGTAAAAAAAGTTTGTGTCAGTGGATGCACGCTACCTCAAAAATCCACCTATTTTTGGCCCAAAGCTGTATGCGGATTTGTCTTCAGTTCTATTTAACATAATGAGTTGTTTGCCGATAGAAACAGTGAGGATTCAATATGAAACGAACGGCATGCTTAATAGCGATTGGTTTAATTCTGTTCTATTCCAGGGCTTTCCCCATTACCCCGGAAGACGCGCGCAAAGAATTAGCGCAGGAAAATATACCCTATACATCCGAGTCGTTTTTTACCTATATTGGAAAAGGCAATGCGGAAGTTCTGAACTGGTTTTTGGCTATCGGAATTAATGTGGATACAAAAAACGAATTCGGTGAGACCGGTTTGGTGATTGCCGCCGAAGAAGGTTATCAGGAAATCGTCAGACTCCTGCTTGACCATAACGCTGACGTCGACTCCCGAGATCTGGCAAGACGCACGGCGATTATGAATGCTGCCCAAAAAGGCCATATCCCTATTGTCGAGCAGTTGTTGGCACAAGGTGCTGATGTTAATGCCACTTCTCAATGGAAATCAACAGCTCTGCATGAAGCCTGCATGAATGGGCACTACACAGTGGTTAAAATTCTGTTAGACGCTGGTGCAGATCAAAGGATGACGAACAACGCCGGGCACACAGCGCTGATTGAAGCCGTCATTGAAGGGCATGAAAATGTCGTGCAGCTTTTAATTTCAAGAGGAGCCGATGTTAATCAAAAGGATACGAGCGAATTTTCAGTTGGAGAGACACCGGTTATCGTAGCCGCCATGAAAGGTGAGACTCAAATTGCCGCCGTCTTAATTCGAAAGGGGGCAGATGTAAATATGAAAACAAAAGACGGCCAGACGGCGTTGATTTACGCTGCCCGGGCTCCCGGAGATCGAACCGAGATCGCAAAATTACTGATAGACAGCGGCGCCGATGTAAACGCAAAAGATAATGTCGGGATGACCGCTCTGGCCTATGCATTAAAAAACCGCGACGTTTTGCTTTTTAAAGTTCTGATGGAATCTGGCGCCAGAGAGTAATCCCCTCCCAGTCAGCCTCTTTTAGGGAACTCCACTCAAGCTATCTGTGAACCGCTAGCTCTACCCCAACATTGCATCATCAGGGTCTATTCCTGACTGTGTTATTGATCTCGAGGCCCTGTTTGCTGTTACGCTCCCTTATGTGCGAGTCTCACACCTCCGCGCAGCGGGTTGCCTTCAAAGCCGATATGATTTATGTGAGCTTTCGGGATATCCGAATTAATTTTCATGGATTCACGTTTTACGGGTAGATTCCAGTTAATCCTTAAATGAGGTTAAAGTTTTTGAAAGATACTCCGATATATGCATTAAGCTTCTCGGATGCGCGTGCATCTTCCCTGCGAGCTCTCACTATTGAAAGGAAAGGAGTAATGCATCGCTCGAGAAAAACGGCATTGCGGGAAGCTATCATTCATTTTGATGCCCGCTTAAACGTCATGTAAAACAGATAAACCCGTTTTTCTTTGCTATTTGAGCGCAGAATTTTTTTATGCACGTTGATATTAAACGTCGTTCTAAACTGATCATAGAGTTCTGCGGACGTCTTGCGCATCTCCGCGGCGAGAATAATTTTACCAGTAGGTTTCAGGTAAGTTTTAAAAAGTTCCAGCAAAGATTTTAGCTCTTCCCGTTGGTAAGTAATCTCTGATCCAACGATATAGTCAAATTGACCTTTCAAATTGAGTTGATTCCAATCCAGATCGAAAACAGGTAAATGAGAACAGTTATTAATGTGGGCATTCGCACACGCAAACTGCAGGGCATCGGGGTTGTGCTCTGTCAAAGTGATCCTGTGGCCGAAGGTTGTCCCCACAATACTCACAAATCCAATGCCGGCTCCGATTTCCAGATACTCTTTATCCGGCTCAACAGATCGCTGTGCAAGGTGGTCTGCCAACACCCAAGACGCCTGCCAAATTTTAGCCCATAACGGAAAATCGTGAAACACATCATTGGTATTGATGAAACCAAACAAGTACTTTGGTGTCAGCAATTTAAATTTCTCACCGTTTACGACGACCTCTGCCGTATCCGTTTCGTACTCCTTGTGAAATGATTCTAGAGAAAACATCATTTTATCCTCCGATGCTCAGAGGGTTAGGGTTCGTTTACCTGTCACCCGCTTGAGACGCTTTTATATCCCTTTCTTGAACACATAGGGAAGCGCTTCCACCGGACTCAGCCAAATTGGATCAAGCGGCAGGCATTCATGGCAGCCGATGATGAACAGGCCACCGGGGGCCAGACATTCCAAAATTCCCGGTAACATTTTAATTTGAATTTCTTCTTTGCAATAGGTTAGTATGTTATTGCGCAAGAAGATAATATCAAAAACTGAATTCGGCGGATTGACCAGCAAATGGCGAATTTCCCAGCAGATGCCCTTTTTAATGTCGTCTTTGATCCGATACCGTTTCGTATCCCGTTGATGGTTAAAAAAATGTGCGCGAACATCAGGCGGTACCTCTTTCAGGCTGCTGATGGCATAGATGCCGCTGCCCGCCCGATCCAGATACTGGGGATTTCGGTCGGAAGCCAATATCTTCAACTGCGGCAATGATTGATACCGATCTTTCAAACGTTCCCATATGATTTTAAAGCTGTAGACTTCCTCACCGCTTGCACAACCCGCCGACCACACGTTTATTAGGCGCAAATCTCTGTCAACAAGGTCCGGTAGCCACTTTAGTTCCATAAGCTCCCAAAGGTGTTGGTCGCGAAAAAACCGGCTGATCGAAACGGTCATCAGCAGTTCGCATTCTTCTCGAATTTCCTGCTGTTTACTTAGAAGGTTTAGATACGTCATGATATCCCGGCAGCCCAACCGTTGCATATGGCGCCGAATTCGTTTTTTGACGCCATGCCGGACCTTTCGGTATCCCTTCCAGGAATAGCTTAATTGGTCCAGAAGACTGCGGAATTGGTCATCATCCATTGAAATGAAAGTTTGTAATAAGAAGCACCCTTAAAGGGGGGTGCTAAACAAAATAAATTAGCACCCGTTTTGTGCTGGCTGTAAGATGTCTCCCATGATGGTTCCTGGTTACACCAACGGCAATGGAATTTCAATGGTAGAAGTTGAAGAGAAAATTTCGTATGGTCTCACGGATCGAATAAATTTTCACATCGGAGGTTGTCTCCCGCAAAGGAGATCGTTATATTAAAGCCCTTGATGCGATTCTAAACAAAATCGTACACTGCAAAGGAGCCCAATTGGTGGATGTCTTTTATGTAGACGGTAAATTTGTGCCGGCCGACGAGGCAAAGATTCCGATTGACGATCTGGCTATCTTACGAGGACTCGGAATTTTCGACTTCATGCGTACCTATTACGGCAAACCAATATTTCTCCGGGAACACATCGCACGGCTGCAGCAATCGGCCCGCCAAATCGGTCTGGATCTAACCTGGACCGAGCAGGAGCTGACCGATATTGTTCAACAAGTCTTGCGTCGCAATGGCCACCGGGAAGCCAGCATTCGAATTGTGGTAACCGGAGGATCCAGTCCGGATTTTATTACGCCTCAAGGGAATCCCCGCTTATTGGTGCTGGTCAACGAGATGACACCGGTACCTGAATGGTGGCACACCAAGGGTGTCAAAGTGATCACGCTTGAATCCGAGAGAAATATTCCTGGCGCCAAAAGTATCGACTATATTCCTGCAATTGTGGCTTTAAAAGCCGCACGGGATCAAGATGCTTTGGAGGCCTTGTATGTGAATCGAAATGGTATGGTTTTAGAAGGCACTACCAGCAATCTTTTTATTTTCAGTGGCAATACCTTAATAACCCCCGGGAAAGAAATTTTAGGCGGCATCACCCGCCAGACGGTTTTGGACCTTGCAGGGGATATATTTACCGTCGACATTCGGGATATTCCTAAAATGGATTTGCTGCAGGCCGACGAGGTGTTTATTACCGGAAGCAATAGAATGGTTGTGCCGGTCATTCAAGTGGATGACACAATTATCGGCGATGGTACACCGGGTCGATGCACACGCCAAATAATGGAGGCCTTTGCCAACTACACAGCCAACCTGGCTGAAAAATTTTAGCAATCTCACACAAATGGCGCGAAGATAACGGTTTTCTTTACCGTGGGCGTTTGTTATACTAATAGTTTTAAAATTGTAGGGTGGCCTTTCTACCCTGTGGATCATATTATAGAAGGAGGCAATTATGTCGGAATCCGAACTGTATGACGTCATCATAATCGGAGGGGGCCCCGGTGGCCTGACAGCCGGGATTTATGCGATGCGGGCAGCCTTAAAAACGGTCCTAATTGAGATGACTGCGCCAGGCGGACAGGTTAACAACTCCGATTCGGTAGAGAATTGGCCGGGTGATGAACATATCGGCGGTGCGGAACTCGCGATGCGATTTTCTCTGCACGCCCAGTCTTACGGACTGGAAATACGGTCGGATGAGGTCGTTGAACTGGAACCCGGATTGGATTTTCATACCGTAAAACTGGCCAACGGAGATGTTTTGGGGGCCCACGCGATCATCTTGGCAACCGGTGGGAGCCCCCGCAAACTTGAGATTCCCGGGGAAGAAGAATTTTACGGCAAAGGCGTTTCCTACTGCGCGGTATGCGACGGCTTTTTTTTCCGTGATAAAACTGTTGTCGTGATAGGAGGTGGGGATACGGCAGCCGAAGAATCACTCTATCTAGCCAAATTAGCCAAGCAGGTCTATATCGTCCATCGGCGAGACGCTTTAAGGGCAGGAGCGCTTTTGCAGCAACGGGTTAAAGCTGAATGCAAAATAGAGATTCTCTGGAATACCATTGCAACCGCTATCAAAGCAGACGATAATGGAGTCCATGCTGTCGACTTAAAAGATACTCAAAGCGGGGAACAGCGAGAATTGCTCACGGACGGTGTGTTTATCTTTATCGGCTTTGAACCCAACAACAGGCTGGTGCCGGCCGGAACTAAAATGAATTCCGACGGCCAGGTGGTGACCGACGATAAATGCGAAACCAACAGCCCCGGTATCTACGTAATTGGTGATCTTAGGGAAAAATACGCCCGGCAGATTGTTTTGTCCGCAGGAGACGGCTGCACAGCTGCGCTGGCAGCCGCTCATTATGTCGAAACTCGTAAAAGCGCGGATTCTTGCGAATTACCGGAGGAATTGCAGAATATAGCATCGAAATAGAATCGTAAGCGTACTGACAACAATTCGTTCGATGTCAATACCATATGGATCTTGGCCTTTGTTGTGATTTGCGCTGCTGGAGACTGTATATCGGATAATCTCGAAGACCAGCGTTCCAATAGTGAAAATAGCACCTATTGTTTATCGAGCATCCAACATAAGAAATACTCATGTCCGACGTTACAAGCGTATGGTTCAAATTCATAATTCTGGCGGGCATGTTGCTGGGGCTTCCCCAACTGGGAGTAGCACTGGTCGGATTCCCGGTCGGTAAATATTTGCAGTTTCCCCCGAAAACCCAATATGTGATTCATACTCCGTTTTCATGGTTTGCCTTTACCCTCTTCGCCGGAATGATTCTGGCGGTCGTCCTGCCTGTGGTCATCCTCGGTATTCGCACGTTTAAAAAAACGCCAGGGAATACGGCCGGCACTGTCTCCCTCTCGTTCCCCTGGTGGGGTTGGTTCGGTGTTGCGAGTGGACTCGTGTCCTGGGCCCTGGCATGGACTCGATTCCCCTGGTTTGCCGAATTCCAACCTCATACATTCAGTCCCCTGTGGTTTTCATATATTGTCGTCATCAATGCGCTCTGTTTTCGCAGAACCGGTCATAGCATAATGACCGACAATCCGGGATTCTTCATATTGCTTTTTCCGCTGAGCGCTTCATTTTGGTGGTTTTTCGAATATCTCAATCGATTTGTTCAAAACTGGTATTACGTCGGAGTTGAATTCGGACCCTGGGAATACTTCTGGTATGCCACCCTGCCTTTTTCAACCGTGTTACCCGCTGTTTTAAGCACTCAGAAATGGTTTTTATCTATGAACTGGATACGTCGGGGATTTAGCCATTGCAAGTCCATTTCCGCACCCCGCCCCCGCTTATTGGCTGTATTCTCGTTGATTGTGTCCGCCGCGGGACTTACCGCAATCGGCATCTGGCCGAACTATTTGTTCCCGCTCCTGTGGGTTTCTCCTGTGTTAATTATTATTTCGTTGCAGGCATTGCTGAAGGAGCATCATATCCTCTCGGAAATCGCTGACGGAGATTGGAGTGGTGCTGTGGCGGCAGCATTAGCGGCAATTTTTTGCGGCTGGTTCTGGGAAATGTGGAACTATTTCAGCCTGGCCAAATGGAAATACAACATACCTCTGGTTGATCGATTTAGCGTTTTTGAAATGCCGCTTTTGGGATATGCCGGATATCTTCCATTTGGATTGGAATGCATGGTGATCGGTATCATGATCGAAGGTATCCTGAATCAAAGGCTAAACCGGCATTGTTGCTCAAAGCTGAAATGAATTGCAGATAAGGGGGCAGGGTGGTTTCTAAGTCCATCGATTCGTAAATACGATGCCGTATTTACTCAGACTTCGGCCGAGCTCAGTCGGGGGCCTCAGGACTTAGTGCTGAGTAAGCAATTGCAACAGTTGGGTCAAAAATTATATGTCACTGTAATTGCGAATCGAAGCACTAAGGTACACCAAAGAAGGTGCCTTTTTGCTTGACATATTGCCGTAGATCAAATAAGTGCGATTGCGCGATATATTACCATGTGGTATCGTATGCGTGAAGCATCCATAGTGGTTTCATCGAGTCTGTATTTGGCTTCGACGTACCAAAATACTTATCTTGAGATTGCCCGCAGGTTTATAAAATATGACAAAAAATATCGGATTTGTTTCCACTCGTTTTGCCGGCACGGATGGCGTATCACTAGAATCCAGCAAATGGGCGAATGTTTTCCAGCAAAACGGATATCAATGCTTCTGGTTTGCGGGTGAACTGGATCGGGAGCCTGAAAAAAGCACACTGGTTTCGCAAGCCCATTTCCAGGATGAGCAAAACCAATGGATAAATAAACAGGTTTTCGGTCGCAAGGGACGAATTCAGCCCGTTACCCAGGTTATTCATGACCAGCGATCAATGTTGAAATGCAAGCTACATGAATTCATCAATGACTTCAACATCGACCTTTTAATCGCCGAAAACTCACTGACAATTCCTCTGCATGTTCCGCTTGGTTTAGCATTGACAGAGACCATTGCTGAAACCCAAATCCCGACCATTGCCCATCATCACGATTTCTATTGGGAGCGCGTACGTTTTTCGGTAAACGCAGTTAGCGACTACATCCGCATGGCATTCCCGCCAAATCTATCCAATATCCGGCACGTCGTTATTAACTCCGAGGCACAGGAACAACTCGCACTGCGCACCGGAATTTCATCTACAATTATTCCCAACGTTCTTGATTTTGAAAATCCGCCCAAAATAAGCAGAAAGCGAACGCAAATTTTTAGGGAATCCATAGGGCTTGATATCGATGATCGCATGATCTTACAGCCGACGCGAATCGTTCAACGCAAAGGAATTGAATTTGCCATAGAACTGGTGAAGGAATTAAGAAACGATCGCAACAAACTGGTCATATCGCATGAAGCCGGTGATGAAGGATTGGAATATGCCGAATGGTTAAAAGAATACGCCTGCGAACACGGAGTTGATTTAAGGTTGGTCTCTATCCGGATTGCCGACCCCTTCAGTAAAAACGGCAACGGTAAAAAGACGTATTCGCTATGGGACGTTTATCCTTACGCTGATTTCATCACATATCCCAGCCTTTATGAAGGATTTGGGAACGCTTTTTTGGAAGCCATTTATTTCAAAAAACCAATTTTGATCAATCGATATGCCAATTTTGTAAGGGATATCGAACCCCTGGGATTTGATCTGGCAGTTATGGACGGCTTTCTTGCCAAAAAAACAGTACAAAACGTCATCGAAATTCTGGAATCATCGAAGCGTCGAAGAAAAATGGTCAACAATAATTATCAAATCGCGGCCCGCCATTATTCGTATTCCGTATTGCGGAGTCAACTTAGCGCCCTTATTAAAATGTTTTTCGGCGAAGCGGTTGCAGAACTCTCCGCTGGTGAGCCCTATTCCAAACCTGAAGGGTTCCTGTACATTGATCCCCATGTAGTTATGTTCAAACATAATGATAGTAATTGCCGACGATCTGCTTAACCTGCAGCGCGGAGGATCAAATATGGTCTTTAAAGAAGTCCCCGGTTTAAAAGGGAAGGTATATGTTCCAGATGAAGCCAAGGACGGTCTCCAAAAGCACCCCTGCCGGGATTGTTATTCATGCCAGCATTGCAGCGACGACCGATGCCGGGTGTGTTTGGATCAAAAATTTTGTCTCTGTAATTGCGAATCGAAGCACTAAGGCTGCCACGCACCTATATCGATAAACAAAGAATAAAGACCATGAACAAATCAATCCCGACCAAAAACCAAAGCCATGCAGGCAATGACAGCTGTTGCCTGAACGGTAAAAAAACCGGCCTACAGCCGATTTTTGTAAATACCTCACAGGATGATGTTTGCTGCGGGTCCCCGCCCGGACCTGAAAGCAGTTCGTTTGAACGACCGGGGTACGAACTGCAACATTTTGTCGAGGACTTTCTCAACACTCCGAACGGAGCGGTCCCCCGTGTAAAAACCCACCTTAACCCATCCGATATTCTGGGGACAGTCATTGTGCGTCTCGGGTTAAATCGGAATCAGTACAAAATCGCCCCGGGGCTTCACTGTGTCGGACACCCCGGAGAGGACTCACCGGTATTGGTCACTGCCAATTACAAACTCAGCTTTGACACGCTCCGCAAAGAATTGGATTCTGTTGATGCCTGGATTTTGGTACTGGATACTCGCGGTATTAATGTCTGGTGCGCGGCGGGAAAAGAACTCTTTTCCACTGCAGAAGTTGTCCGCCGCGTAAAAGAGACCGCGCTGGATCGGGTGGTACGGCACAAACACCTTATTTTGCCCCAGCTCTCAGCCACCGGGGTTTCGGCCCATCAAGTAAAAAAGGGAAGCGGATTTTCTGTGCTTTGGGGCCCGATCCGCGCAAGCGACATCAAACAGTTTATTGCAGACGATATGCACGCCGAGAAACCGATGCGGTGGGTATCATTTTCACTAGTGGAACGAATTGTACTGATACCGGTAGAACTCTCTCATTTACCGAAACCGACGTTATGGGTGTTGCTCACGGCATTTATACTTTCGGGAATCGGAACCCACTTTTTTTCTTTTACAGATGCCTGGAACCGCGGACTGATGGTGCTGGTCGCTTACGCTGGAGGCATCCTGGCCGGTGCGGTCGCCGCCCCGATTTTGTTGCCCTGGATTCCAGGAAGGTCGTTCGCCTTGAAGGGTGCGGTGACTGGAATCCTGGCCGGTCTCGTTATGGTATCCATTTTTAAAGCTGGTTTAAATTGGCCGGGCGCCCTGGCCTTAGTTCTAATCACCATCGGAGTAAGTTCCTATCTGACCATGAATTTTACTGGATCGACTCCGTTTACATCTCCGTCGGGAGTTGAAAAAGAAATGCGCAAAGCCATTCCGCTTCAACTGGCGACGATCCTTATCGCCGTTATCGGCTGGGTAGCAGCCGCATTCACAGGCTAAGGTAACATCTCATTTAAAGTAAAGGTTAGAAACTTCGATCTTTCTTTTAAAAGGTCTTAGGTACAAAAAATGGAAACGTTCCGATATCTACCTGGTGTGTCGACCTTGAATCTGAATCCAGATGACTGCGTTGGCTGTGGAATGTGTGAATTGGTTTGTCCGCACGGAGTGCTTCACCTCGACAGCAAAAAAGCGATGATTCTCGATTTAGACGGATGTATGGAGTGTGGAGCATGTGCCGTAAACTGCCCTACGGACGCTATTCGTGTTACCCCCGGTGTGGGCTGTGCGGCTTATATCATACAGACCTGGGTCAAAGGCAAGCAAAACCCTTCAAACGGCGGCGTCAAATGTTGCTAAGCAACACATACCAAAGGATAGGTCTTACTTTTCTGGATAAGGAGCGGTGTCTTTTTTTTGCTAAGTGCTTCGATTCGCAATTACAGTGACGTATTTTAAGAGTGAGTATCATTAATATTGCTCACTCAGCACTGAGTCCTGAGTGAATAAATACGTTATCGTATTTAAGAATCGATGGACTAAGTCCCCTGAAATTATTGAGATAACTTATCCCACATTGCTCTTGCCTGAGCTTCTTGGCGATTCTCTGCGGAATCGATCTTTGTGCCAGATGATGGAGGAACACCCCGCAAACGGGCGATCCTTTCCTCCAGCGGGGGGTGGGTGGAGAACAAACTCATCAGACTTCTTCCAGACAACGGATTGACAATAAACATGTGAGCCGTGGATGGATTAGCGTCCATCGGCAGCCGTTTGGAATATGCCCCCAATTTCTCCAAGGCCCGTGCAAGCCCCTCTGGATTCCCAACGAAGCCTGCTCCGGTGGCATCGGCCAAATATTCCCGGGAGCGGGATATGGCCATCTGGATAATCATGGCTGCCATCGGAGCGATGATCGACATAACGATCAAACCGATAAATCCGCCGCCCCCGTTTTCGTCATTATGACCGCCGGCACCTCCAAAAATGGCCGACCACCGAGCCATTGTGGCCAACATCATAATGGCTCCGGCCATGGTCGCGGCTATACTGCCGATTAGAATATCCCGGTTTTTTACATGAGCCAACTCATGGGCCAAAACTCCCATCACTTCGTCTCGATCCATGATTTTTAAAAGCCCCTCCGTCACCGCAACTACCGCATGCTGGGGGTTTCTGCCGGTTGCAAAGGCATTGGGGGTTTCCTTGGGTATCACATATAAACGCGGCATAGGAAGCCCGGCCTGCTGGGTAAGACGTTGAACCATCTCGTACAGCTCGGGTACTTGCTGGGGTGTCACTTCACTGGCTCGATACATTTTCAATACCAATTTATCTGAGTACCAGTAGCTGAAAAAATTCATGCCGGCTGCAAATATTAGTGCAATGATCATACCTTGACGTCCACCCAAAAGTTGGCCGACCCAAAGTATGAGGGCCGTCATCACCGCCAGCAGTATGGTAGTTCTAATCTGATTTCCCATGATACTGGCTCCTTTCGTAAATTCA
>JASFJP010000082.1:0-11371 GCA_050121225.1 Desulfobacterales bacterium | reverse complement strand
TTGCCGGCAGCCCCGGCTCCACTGAAGGCTCCCTTTTCATAGCCGAAAAGTTCACTCTCAATTAGGTCCTTGGGAATGGCAGCGCAATTCACAGTGGCAAACGGGGCTTTGAAATTAGGACTATTATAGTGGATGGTGCTTGCGAACAATTCCTTTCCGGTGCCAGTCTCGCCCATGATAAGAATCGGTGTATCAGGACTTTGGGCCACCATTTTAATAAATTCCATGACATCCTGGATGGCACTGCTTTCTGCTATGAAGCATGGAATGTGCTCTTTTAAATGCTTTTCCTGAAGCGTCCGAACCTCCTTTCTCAATCGGATGGTCTCTAAGGCATTTCGTATGGTAACTTCCAAACCTTCCATATGCAGCGGTTTGACGACATAATCGTAAGCACCCAGTTTCATAGCCGATATAACGGTGTCGACGTCTTCATAGGCCGTGATCATAACAATCAGAATATCCGGGTAAAGATCTTTTATGTAGTTCAGCGCATCGATCCCATTCATCCCCGGCAATCCAATATCGAGCAAAATCAAATCCGGTAGACTTTCTTCTAATTGCTCGATAGCCGACTCGGCATCAGCAAATGCCTTCACCTGGTAGTCGTCTTCGAGGGCCATAAGCACCCCATCCCTGATGGTTTGCTCGTCATCGACGATGTAAATTGAATATGAAATCATGACTCGCTTCGCTCCTATTGTTTTATCGGAATTTCAATCCGAAATTCAGCCCCGCCTAAGTCACTGTCGGCCACAGTTAATGATCCGCCGTGGTCCGTGATGATTCTGTGGCTCAGACTGAGTCCAATTCCGGTACCCTCTGGTCTTGTGGTAAAATAAGGATCAAATATTTTGTCTCTGATTTCTGAAGGAACGCCCGGTCCTGAATCAGAGACCCTGACGATAATACGATCACTGTCTTCAGAAGTGGTTACAATAATTTTTTTACCTTCTTCCATCGATTTCATCGCTTCGGCAGCATTATTCAGCAAATTTAATACCATCTCTTCAATTAAGTTTGAGTCTGCATACGTTGGTGGTAAATCATCGGCCAGTTGCTTTTGAAGGTTTACACCGCTTTTGCGCATAGTGACTGCCGTGAGGTTAACAGCGTCAGTGATCGGTTGATTGATATCTATTAACGTCAACTTCGGCTCACTGGGTTTTGCAAAATCCATGACTCTGCGAATTACGGATTCAATTTTATGGGAGGCGGAGTTGACGTGTTGCAATATTTGTTCGACCTTTTCCTCACTGCCTGCCTTGTGGTGAAGCTTTTTAAGTGTATTCAAGTAAATATTAATACCCGAAAGCGGGTTCCTGATTTCGTGGGCAATACCGGCAGCCACGCGTCCTAAAGAGGCCATTTTGTCCTGAATGGTTAACAAGTGTTCCAGCTCTTTTGCTTTGGTCATATCCATCATGTTCACCAATATGGCATCTTTGCCCAGATATTCTATTCGGCTTGCCTGGCATTGGACCCATTTCAGATTACTCCGGCTGACTTTTTCACCCGGCGGATAAAATCTGAAATCCATAGCTCCAAATGGCAAATTCCCTGTGCTGATCTTTTGATAAAATGCATTTACTTTATTAAAATCGTCCGGGTGGATGGAATCCGTGTCTGCAAATTTGATCGGCCGAGGCAATGCCCCCAGCAACCTTTCCTGCTCCGGATTCTGATAAACGATTTGGTTATCTTGAATGATGGATATCCCCGTTAACGAATGCTCCACTAATTCCCGAAAGCGTTCTTCGCTTTCTACCAAAGCATTTTGGGCTCTATTGCGCTCTATGATTCTTCCAATTCGCTCGGCAATAGAATTGATAAGATTTCTTTCTTCTTTCAAAAAGGGACCTTCATCGCTCTCCGGTCTTTCTTCGAGATAATAAACAACTAAAGTGCCGACGGCCTTATCATTGACCACTATACTCTGGGTAAGCCCCCATTGGGTTTCCTTAAAGTTTCCTGTCCTGAATTCCTGATCTTTAAGGTTAATATTAGCACACGTGTTTTCTGGATACTGCCAGGCTGGTGGAATCAGATCAACGATTCCTTGGAGTATTTCTTCCAAATTGAGCCCCCGCCTTTCCACTAGACGTGAAATTCCAAAAAAACAGTTAAGCTCTTTGATCCGCTCATCCACCTCACTCATGATTTTTTGCAGCTCTTTTTCGGTCTTTTTGCGTTCCTTTATCTCTTTATCCAGTTCGTCCCGTGAAGCGGTGACGGCCTTCAGCTGCACCGTCATTTGATCGAACGCCCGTCCAAGCTGCCCAATTTCATCTTTAGCGTCGGTGGCGACTCTGTGATCTAAATTGCCTTTCCCAACTTCTTCCACACCCGCTTGCAAATTTAGAATCGGTTCGGAAATTGATTTTGCTACGATAAAGGCGACACCTATGCTTAGCACCATGACAGCGATCGCAAGGATTAGGACAAAATCCCTCAGCGCGGCAACAGGTTTAAACGCCTCAGCGAGGTCTATCTTGGCCACCATCGCCCAGTCCAATAAAGGAAGATATCGCCAGGCTGCAATAACCTCCTGTCCCCGGTAGTCAATGGATATCCCACTTCCACTGCCGCCTTTGAGTGCTTTTTGGACGGGAATAGCTTGCCTTTCTCCAAGGCCAATATTTCTTTTTAGGGCTGCATCTGGATCATGGCGAAGTGGATTGAGAAACAGGGCCTGATCTCCGTCTTTTTTTGCAATCAGGGTTTCACCTGTTTCCCCCAATCCGGTAGTATCTTGGATGAGTTCATAGATCGGTGCCATGTCGATTTCAAAAACGGTAAATCCTATCAACTGCCCCTCGAGGGAACGGATGGGACCCATGAGGAAGATAGAAAATTTTCCGGCCGCGGCTGGATTATTAAAAACCTTTGAGTATATTATCCTAGTTTTATCCCCATGAAATGATTCTTCCCAGAAGTCCGATAGGGAAGATTCAAATCGATCCGGGGTAGAAAATCGATTTAAAGCATAGACGATTTTGCCTTGCGGATTTGCCAAAATAACATTTAAAAATTTATAAACAGGACGGTACATTTTGAGCGCTCGATCCAGTTCGGCTATGATGTCAGCATAAATCGGGTTGGAGAAATCGTCTGAAACCTCAGCTAAAAGCGCTGTATGTTTGATGATCGTCGGTCGTTGCTGGGCGATGGCAATGTGTTTTTGGTGTTCGGCGAAAAAGTCTTCAATCCTTTTAGCCTTGAGATCGGCAATACTTTTCAATTCCTCAATTCGCAGGGATTCCAGGGTTTTTTTGGCGTGATAATATCCCAGAATACCGACAAAACACATCGGGATGATCGTACATGCCAGAAGAAGCAGGATCATTTTCATTCGAATGGTCATATCAACACACCTCGAGGAGCACTAAAGTCTTAAACAATTGTGGATAGGTTTTAGGGGCTGATTATCTCTAATTTTCTTGTTTTTGCCGATGTTGGTCATATTTTTTAGCCTAAAAATACATTCCTTTCAAATTTTTTGATGAATTAGAATGCTTTTCGACTGATTTTAGAAATTTCAACGAGATATAAACGCTAACGTATTTCAATCCCAACACTTCCGGTTACCAGGCAACGCTATGTCCTAATTGTTGATGGCGTCATCAAAGTATGTAATTTCGAAATTTTGCGAAAATAATTTCGAAATTTTTCTACATTTAGGATTAATTCAATCCTCCTCCAAAGCCGAAAATAATATAAGCGTCTAATTTCATGACACTTATCTACAAAAGGAGCTGATGGCATGCTCCATGCTTCAGCATATTTAATGAAAAAACCATACCATTTCGGCGAATCCGTTAAAAATCGAACCAAGGAGGACGAAATGTCAGACGAGGTTATCAAACTGGGTAGGAAAAAGAAAAGCCGCTTTATGGACAAAGTCATGCAAATCCTTCCGGAGGGTGGAAACCTAAACCTGTGTTTAACATGCGGGGCCTGCTCTTCGGGTTGCCCGGCTACAGGTCTTGACGGACTGGATCCCCGAAAATTTTTACGCATGGCCGCCCTGGGTTTGGATGACGAGATTATGAAATCTGACTGGGTCTGGATGTGCACTATGTGTCAACGCTGCATCTATGTATGTCCGATGAAAATCGACATTCCCCAGCTGATTTATCACGCACGTGCCAGCTGGCCCAGAGAAAAGCGCCCCAAGGGCATCCTGGGTTCATGCGATATGGCGCTCAGAAATGACAGCTGCAGTGCCATGGGCGCATCGCCAGAAGATTTTGCCTTCGTAGTGAAAGATGTTCTCGAGGAGTACCGGGAAGCCCAACCTGATTTTGCTGACATGCAGGCGCCCATCGATAAACAGGGGGCTGAATTCTTTTTAAACCAGAATTCCCGGGAGCCGGTCACTGAACCCGATGAGATGGTACCTTTATGGAAGATTCTACACCTTGTCGGAGCCGACTGGACCTACGGCAGCAAGGGTTGGGGCGGAGAAAATTACTGTATGTTTCTGGCCGACAGTGAGGCCTGGGAACATATCGTCCGCACCACCGCCAAGCAGGCCGACGATCTCGGGAGTAAGGTTTTTCTCAACACCGAGTGAGGGCACGTGACTTTCTCAGTCCTGGCAGGACTGAAAAAATTCGATGTCTCTCATAATTTTGAGGTCAAAAACATCTATGAATACTATGCCCAATGGATTCGGGAAGGCAAATTGAATGTCAACTCCGACTGGAACAAGGATTTGAAAATCAAGTTTACCGTCCAGGACCCGTGTCAGATCGTACGTAAAAGCTATGGAGACCCCATCGCAGAAGACCTGCGTTTCGTGTTGAAAACCGTTGTGGGGGAAGAAAACTTCATCGATATGCAACCCAACCGTTCCAACAATTATTGCTGTGGCGGAGGTGGTGGTTTTCTGCAGTCGGGATACAAAGAAGCGCGTTTAGAATTCGGCCGGTTGAAAGATAATCAAATTAAAGCCACCGGCGCCGATTATTGCATTGCCGGATGTCACAACTGCCACGCACAAATTCATGAGCTCAGTGAGCATCACGGCGGCGGCTATGGCGTGATCCATTTATGGACCATTATCTGTTTGGCTCTGGGTGTCCTCGGTGAAAATGAACGGGAATATTTGAGGTCGGATCTTAAAGATGTAGCCGTGTATGGGGCTTAAAAATTTATCCCTTATAAAGGACTAAAGAAAATCGAAAATGCGGTTATCTCGAGAGCTGAAATGAGTCATGACGGCTTTGCAGATAACCGATTTCTAGAATTCAAAGCAATGAAGGTTCCCCGCACCAGAGTTAACGGGGTATCAAGCTACAAGAATAATGTCTTTTACATCGCAGCCCCGCGGGGCGGGATTTTCGCTTCGCTACAACAAGCCGCGGGATATTAGAATTAGACCCTAAAAAAATGTATGTGTTTGTCCGTGTGGGTCTTTGGCTAATTAAATGAAGACTTATTTAGATTGCATACCGTGCTTTTTCAGGCAGGCATTGGCGGCAGCAAGAATGGCGTCTGCCGATGAGACGATTCATCGGCGGGTTTTGAATTCGGTGGCATTCATGATTCCCGACCTGGCGCTGAATGCCACCCCACCTGAAATTGCGCAACAGGTATACCAAGTCGTTTACGAAATTACCGGCAACAGGGATCCCTATCATGAAGCTAAAAGCCGTGCCAATGAGTCTGCCATGTCTTGCTATTCTCGCATGAAAGACACGGTGGATTATTCAAATGACCCTTTACAAACTGCCTGCAAATTGGCCATTGCCGGAAATGCAATCGATTTAGGTGCCCGGGCTGAATTTGACAGCATTGATTCGATAGTAGAGGATAGTGTAGGATATCAACTTGATCAGGAACATTACCGCCAATTTAAGGAGAGTATCGGGCAGTCTTATCTAATCTTATATATTGCAGACAATGCGGGAGAAATTGTCTTCGATCGTATACTCATCGAGCAGCTTATTCAGATTAAGAAATTGAAAATCGTATTTGTGGTCAGGGAAAAGCCAATCATAAACGATGCCACATCGGATGATGCGCTCCAAGTTGGTTTAAATAAAGTGGCAAGGATTATATCCAATGGATCTGACGCACCGGCAACAATCCTTTCGCAATGTTCTCCCAAAATGCGAGGCTATTACCAGGCTGCAGACCTCATCATATCGAAAGGACAAGGGAATTACGAATCTTTGAGTGATAGATCTGAAAATATCTTTTTCCTGTTTAAGGTAAAGTGCCCTGTCATCGCCAGATATTCCGGATTCGACCTCGACAGTCTCGTTTTGACTTCGTCGAAGGATTAAGAAAATACCAAAATTCGAGGTGTAAACGATTCAAGAATCGGTTCCTATTTGATAAAATATAAAAGGTATCACTTAAAAAATGAATGGCCGGGGTGTGCGCATTGCCTGATTGAAACGCAAGTGCGAACAACCAACAGGTATTGTCTATGGCTATCCCAACAATCTGGAAAATCGTCCTAATCGACGATGAACAAGATATCCGTGAGGTAATGACCATTACTCTGCAGGACGCAGGATACAGCGTTGAAACCGCAGCTGACGGTGCAACGGGGCTGCAGCTCTGTGAGGACACGTCTCCCCAGATCGTGATCACCGATATCCGCATGCCGGGTATAGATGGGCTTCAGGTGCTGGAAACCGTAAAGAAGAAATATCCGGAGATCGAAGTTATTGTCGCAACCGCCTTTGGTGAGATGGACCTTGCCATACGCGCGCTTCAACTCGATGCTTCAGACTTTATTACCAAACCGATCAGCGATGACGCCTTGTATCTTGCTTTGAAGCGGGCCAAGGAGCGATTTAATTCCAGAAAGCAGCTCAAAGACTACACTGCACTTTTAGAGAAAGAAAAGGCGCAGACAAGTCGAGAACTTGTAAAAACCATTTCTTTCCAAAGAAATCTCATTGAAAGCTCAATGGACGGTATCCTGGGCTTTGACGAAAATAAGGAAGTTGTCATCTTTAATAAAAGCATCGGAAAGATGCTGGGTTACGACAAAAATGAAGTCCTGCACAAAATGACATTTAACAATTTTTTTTCTCCCGGAGACAAATTAGCCTTTAATCTCGAGCTGGAAGATGAGCGTTACAGCGGTAAACATAAACTTTTGCTTTATGAAACCACTTTGATAGGAAAGGCCGGCCGGAAGGTTCCCGTGCAGGTATCGGCAACCGCACTTTTTGACCAAGACAAAATAAGCGGTTTGGTGTGTTTTTTCAGAGATCTCCGGCAAATCCGAAAACTAGAAAGAGAAATGGCGGATCAGGCGCGTATTCTGCATCAGGACAAAATGATGTCTTTGGGAAGACTGGCTGCCAGTGTGGTTCATGAGATCAATAACCCACTGGCGGGAATTTTAAATTATATTCGTTTGATGCTCCGCATCTTGGGCGAGGAGCAGCTGAACGAAAAGCGGGTGAGAAAGTTTCAGCATTATTTGAAGCTTGTGGAAAGTGAAACCGATCGATGCTCACAAATTGTTGCTAGCCTACTCCATTTCTCACGTATATCCCCGCCCGCGTTTGGAGCAGTTTGGATTGAAGAACTGATAGACCGCTGTATTCTCTTGAGCCAGCATAAGTTTGAACTGAGCCAAATTCGCCTTGAATCCCACATACAAGCGCATATCCCTCCGGTGAAGGGCGATTTCAACCAACTGCAGCAATGTGTGATCAATCTTATATTCAACGCAATCGACGCCATGCCGGAGGGAGGAACATTGACCCTGGAGGGACACTATGATTCCGAGACAAGAAGGGCGGTAATTACGGTAAAAGACACCGGTCAAGGTATTGCTCCCGATGATCTTCCCAACATTTTTGAGCCCTTTTTTACGACTAAAAGTCAAGCATTTGGCGTCGGACTCGGCCTTTCGACTGTTTACGGAATCATGGATCGACACGAAGGCGTCGTTAATGTTGAAAGCCGACCGGGTGAGGGGTCTGCTTTTATGCTCGCGCTGCCCGTTTTCGGATCGAATAAAAAGCATTAAAGAATCATTTAATCACTAAAGGACATGGATGAATACGGATGATACAGATTTTTTATGTTTTTATATTAAAAACAACAGGTTAGGTGAAAATTCATAGAGATCCATGCTGATCTGTGTCCCATTTTTAAATTTCCAAAAGGTTGCGCCGAAATCTATAATTATGCGGATCATAAACGATAAACCCGGTAACAATATCTCGTGTGACCAATGGCTGCAGATCATGGATGAATTAAGTATCGGAGCGTTCACGGTTAACGTGCAACGCCAGGTGTCTGCGATGAATCTCAGTGCCCAGGCACTTGTCGGTCTTAGAGATATTGAATCTATTGGTAAGGACTGCAGAGAAGTCTTTGTCGGTGTACCTTGTTTAGCAGAATGCCCTTTCAGAGGTACTGGAGACCCGAGTACCGATGAGCCTATCATCCAAATCCAAGATGAGGATAAGGAGACCCATCTGGTTACACGCATGGCAACTCCGGTATTTGGGTCGGATCACAAAATCGTTGGCTGTATGACGATCCTACAGGATCATTCTCCGATTGCCGATTTGATTGATCGCATCCATTATGAAGAACAAAGTTTGAAGATTATCTTGGATAACCTCGATGTCGGCATATTTACGATAGATCGGAGCGGACATATCACCTTTTTCAATACAGAGGCCGAAAAGATTACGGGATACAATCGGCGTGATATTTTGGGTGAACCCTGTGTCACAATATTCGAGGGCGAAGAGGCCCAAGAAATCTGTCTTCTGAAAGATACGATAGTAGATGGGATAGACCGCAGCAGCCGTCAGGGGAAAATGATCACCCATGATGGGGTAACCATCCCAATTCGAGCAAATTACCTGGCACTTCGAAATGAGAAAGGTACTGTGGTCGGTGGATTGGCCACCTTTCATGATCTGACCCTGGTTCAACAGCTCAAGCAAGCCATGAAGGATCGCTACACATTTCATGATATGATTGGCAAATCGCCAACCATGCAACACATTTTCGAGATGATTAATGTAGTCGCGGGCACAGATGCGACCATCCTGGTTGAAGGCGCCACAGGAACCGGTAAGGACCTTGTAGCAAAGGTCATCCATACCGCAAGTCGAAGGTCAGACAACCCCTTTATCAAAGTGAACTGTGCTGCGATACCGGATAATCTACTTGAATCGGAGATGTTCGGCTACGTTAAAGGAGCTTTTACCGGAGCGGAAAAAGACAAAATCGGGCGTTTCCAAGAGGCAGACGGCGGTACCATATTTCTGGATGAGATCGGTGATCTTCCGCTCGCACTGCAAGCCAAGCTTCTGCGGGTCTTGGAAGACAAGGAATTTTATCGTCTAGGGAGTCATCACACCGTCAAAGTCAATGTGCGCATCATTTCTGCCTCGAACCGCAATTTAAAAAAATTAGTTAAAAAGAGACTCTTTAGAGAAGATCTTTATTACCGTTTAAATGTTTTTCGAATTGAGCTCCCCGAACTGAAAAATCGGCGGATTGATTTGCCAATTCTTATTGGGCATAGTTTAAGGCGCTTATGCGCCACGAACGGGATCCGGTTACCGGAGGTTTCCGAAAAGGTTATGGAGATTTTGCTCAACTATCACTATCCGGGCAATGTCAGAGAACTCGAAAATATTTTGGAGCATACCCTTATCATATGCCAGGGGGACACCATCCAGCTGAGACATCTACCTGAATACCTTCAATTGAGACCGGCTGCGAAAACGCATGTTGCGCCGGCAGAGGCGCGGCTGCCAGATGGTTTAGCGAATCGCGAGCGTGAGAAAGTAATCGCCATGCTTCAGCAGCACAACTGGCATCGTTCCAAAACGGCCCGGGCCTTAGGTATGGATCGAACCACACTATGGCGAAAGATCAAAAAATATGGCATCGAGCGTTGATCTCAGTGTTCAATTCTATTGTTGCACTATATGTTGCGTTTTTATGTTGCGCAACATGTCATGATATCATTACTTACCTTATTTATTGATAATTTTTTGAGAATGCTATCTTCGTGCAGTTGCAAAGAATGCAACATCATGAACTTCTAAAACGAATTATCTTGTTTCGAATTTCCTCTTAATCCCTTGTAATCAATATAGAAACGCTTCGAACTGCTAATATGGCACACTCTGTGCTCTTCATCCGGACAACTTGACCTAACATCGCATCTCTCATTTCATTTCCAGAAATACGTTGCAGAAACAGAGATTATTTTGACACCAGAAATAAAACGAAAAAAAATACTCATTGTTGATGATGAGTTGGATATGCGGATTTTCCTGTGCAATCTATTGGGGAATTGCGGTTATGATCCCATTGATGCCGGCGATAAAACCGAGGGATTGCAGAAAGCCAAGAGAGATAAACCGGCTCTGATTATTCTCGATGTCATGATGCCAAAAGAGGGCGGAATGCAGTTTTATCGCCAACTCAAAAAGGATGAAGATCTCAAGCATGTTCCGGTGATTATGGTGTCGGCCATCGATAAGAAAACCTTTTCTTTTTATCACAAATTCCAGAGCATGCCCCAGAAAAAAGGCGTCCCGGAACCGGGAGCTTATTTGGAGAAACCGCTGGAAGCCGAAGAGCTTATACGGATTGTTCACCGGCTGACGACCGCCGAGACCGGCCCGTCAAGGCATGATGAAGAGATATAATTTTGATATTTAGAGGAAAATTGATGAATAACAAGATTGATCCGGAGCTTTATCAGGAGGTGACAAAATTTGGTGCCAGGGACATGGAGATCTGCATGCAATGTGGCACCTGCAGTGCATCGTGTCCTCTGTCCAGCGGTACGAATACCTTTCCCCGAAAGATATATCGTTATCTTCAGCTTGGGCTGAGGGACAAGCTGCTCAAATCTCCCGTACCCTGGTTGTGCTATTACTGCGGCGACTGCAACAAGGACTGTCCACGGGGAGCCGAGCCGGCCGAAACAATGATGGCAACACGTCGCTGGCTCATCGCTCAATACGACTGGACAGGCCTTACCAAGCGTTTTTACTTGTCGGGAGCGTGGCAGGTCGGCGCTTTTCTTTTTGTCGCGCTCGGTATTATCATACTCTTCTACTTAGCTCACGGCCCCATTGTCACTGAACGCGTAGAACTCAATACCTTCGCTCCGGTCTCCTGGATTAAGTTCGGTGATAAGTGCATGCTTTCTATCCTTGGCGCAATTTTATTGTCCAACGGTTTTCGGATGTATCGCTACATCATGGGTGACAAAAAAGCGCCGCTTCTACTGTATATCAAAGAGGCCAAGACCTTTATTCTACATTATTTAACGCAAAAACGCTGGCGGGATTGCGGAGTTGAGCGCCGGATCCGATGGTTGAGGCACTTCCTGCTGTTTTCAGGCTAC
>JASFJP010000081.1:0-11426 GCA_050121225.1 Desulfobacterales bacterium | reverse complement strand
CATATCTCAGGTGTAAGAATTAATTGCCAATGCTACTTTCCGAGACTGTATATTTGTCATGCTAAATCCACACTTTGGCTGAAGTGTGGACTACGGCTATACTGGTGCAATATGACAAGGCCGAAATTTTTCGGGTTGGCAAAAGAAATATAAAAAATCAAAAAATAATAGATAACTGGGGCAATGCTAAAATTGCATTGTCCCGTCATTTATAGGTATACAAGTTTTAATTCCATCTCATAGCTCCCCATTCCCAAACCTTTTCTTTATAGCGCACAATATTGTTTGAGCTACTTTTGGTTGACTGCCGATGTATTCGATTTTACTTTCTATATAACCTTTCTTAGAACAACATCCATAATTGACATCATACTGGAGATATACAGATGGCAACCTACTTATACATAGCCACGGCAATAGGATTATTCATCGTTTCACAAACCAACGGAGATTGGGAAATTGTCAGGCATACCTTAAAGGAAAAAGCTTTAACAAGCATTGCTGTATCCGAGGGAGTAATCATTGCTGGCACCACTGATGGCATCTGGCGCTCTTCTGATAACGGTAAATCTTGGCATGAGAGCAATGACCGGCTTTCCATTCGGCATGCACGCTGGATTGTCAGTTCATCTTACGCACCTCTGACCTTTTTGATTGGTACTGAACCCGCCGGCATTTTTGTGTCAAGTGATGGTGGGAAAAAATGGAGCAGCAAACCGGAAATTGGTAAATTACGCGACACAAACGGTTGGTTTTTGCCATACTCTCCAAAAGCTGGCTGTGTGCGTGGATTTGCCATCGCGAAACCTGATAACTATCGCGGTCGTATATACGCGGCCGTTGAAGTTGGCGGTGTTCTAATTTCTGATGATAGGGGTAAAACATGGAATTTGGCTGAAGGCAGCGATGGTAACCCGGACTTTAATCGTGAGCTAGGAACAATGATTCATCCCGATGTCCATTCAATAACGGTACATCCGACTTCCTCGGATCTTGTAACTGCCGCTACTGGTGGAGGACTCTATCGTTCGACTGATGGTGGCCGAAATTGGAAAAACATATACCAGTGTTATATTCGAGCGATATGGGTCGACCCAGCCAATCCCCAACATATGATTGCAGGACCAGCGGATGGCGTGTCAAGAAATGGACGAATCGAGAAATCGAACGATGGAGGGCGGAACTGGCAACTTGCTTCAGATGGCATGTCGCCAGCACCCTGGTCGAGGCATATGGTTGAACGCTTTGTTCAATTAGACAATGATCTGTTTGCGATTTTATCAAATGGTGAGCTTTGGCTTAAGCGTATAGACGAGTCCTCGTGGCACCGAGTTTTATCAGAAATACATCAAATAAAAGCTATGGCGGCTGTAAAATGATTAATCGATTTGTTGGGCTAAAACCGCATATCGAAATTTATGTTGTTGATTATGCTTCGAAATATATAATCAGAGGGTATCAAAATAAAAGTTTAGGCTAAGGCACGCAACATACACTTTCTGTCAAGCCAAAATTTGTTACCTTAGCTGAAGCTATATGTAACTTGGAGCCTTGAAAACCTGCCAAATACTCTCAGGTGTCTGGATTGATCAAAATTTGAAGAATGTCAACGAAGATAAAAATCTGCAAGGTGGGATCCGCACCAAATTGATTCTGCTGGTCATTATCTGTTGCTTATAGTTGATTAATAAAATCCTTAGTTTACATCATACCTCATTTAACCCTGCCTTTTTCAGGCCTTCAAGCATACGATCGACCCATTTATCCTTAATCAGAAAACAGTTGATATAAAAACGAGCTCGCGCAGGAAAATCGGGTTTTAATGATAGGAGTCTTTGCAATGCAGCTTTTGCTTTAGTGATTCTTCCCAATTGCCCCAACGCGGCAGCCTGCATCAGCGGATTCCAGAAGAAATCGGGCAAACCGAATTTTTCGACTGTTTTTAAGGCACCACTGAAATCTCCGTTCAAATATGAATTTAAATAGTAAGGAAAATGGAACCAGGAAGGAAATAATGGATTTAACTGCATACTCTGCTCAATGAATCCAAATCCTTCATCAAATTGGCCTGCCATCGCTAAAAACCAACCGGCTGTACCTACCAAAATCCCGGCATTAGGATTTAGTTCTACTATTTTTTTTGCATTTCGAATGACCTCTTGTTCGTTTCGCTGCAGCAATTGGGCAAAGCACATGCCAAAGTAAGCATGCTGGCAAAACGGGTCTATCGCAATGGCTTTGCGGGCGGCTTCTGTGCCCCTTTCTACTGGATTTTTCAGTTCTGCGAAGGAAAATGTAAAGGCATCGAAATAAAGGATGCTCAGCAGCGCCCAGGCCAGGGCATATTCGGCTTCGATGGCAACGGTTTTTTCTAATGCCTGCAGCGCTTCCTCATAGGCCCGAGAGTCAAAGGTGATTGCATAATGGTGGTAGCGCATCACCGCTTCATAGGCCTCCAATTCGTCGACGGTTTTTCCCCGTGATGCGGTTGCGATTATCTTCGGGATGATTCCGTAATCATCGGCCACTGTGGCCACAATATTTTGAACGATGTCATCTTTAATCGAAAACAAGGTCTCGACGGTAAAATTACGGTCATAGCGCTGTGACCAGACCTGTTGGATATTGTCGGTGCGCACCAATTCAGCATTCAAGCGAAGTTCATTGGCGGCTTGGTATATGCTTCCCGTGATAAAAAACGTTGCACCAAGTCTACGACACAATTGGTCCTGATCGAATTGTTCCGGTTTGATTCCAGATGTGGAATAGTATGAAATTACTCTCAGACCGCTGAATCGTGACAGTGCCATGGTCAGTTCTTCAGCCAAGCCGTTGATGATAAACTCGCGGGAAGATTCAAGGCTGACCTTTCTGAAGGGCAATACTGCAATGGTGGGCTGCTTTGTGCTGTCGAGCGGTTCACAGGTCGATTCGACTGGTTTAATATCACCCCAGGTCTGTTCGAATTCCTGGATTTGAAACACAGGAACGTACCGGCCCTTGGGAATTGAAATGCGGATCTTATCCTGTCTTCCCGGTCCTAAATAATATCTTTCCAATGTGCGGCGCAGTTTGCCGGCGCTGACCCTAACAATGGTATCGGTGATCGGATCGAAGTTTTCCGGCCGGTCGAAGACTTCCAAACCAATGGTGTAAGCTTTCAGGTTATCGGCCCGGCCATCGAGTTTTTCGTTCACCACAAAACGCAAAAATTCCCTAAGACGGGTCGCCTTCTGAAAACCCGGACTGCCAGAAATTTTTGCCAATTGAGTCCTGATTTCAGCAGCCGATGAACCGGCTGTATCGTCCCTGGATTTGTTTTTGTCTGTGGCTTGGCGGTCCATCGTCTTTAATACCCACATTCATTAAGATATCGATTTCAAGAAACAAAATCGACATGGGGTCACTGTGATTCACAGTGATTCACGTTGTAAATACTAAAATGAGACCAAATACTCAATGGTAAATCGTAATTTTCAAACTGTGGGTTTGATTTAGATTGTTCCTATAGCGTAACGCGCAGGCCAAGAATGGACGTTAACTTAAGCACAATTAAAGATCGTTTCCCAGAATGGTCAAGCTTGATCGAGCGGCTTTACCAAAAAAACGCGTCGTTCCATTCCTTATGCGACGACTATTTTTTGGTCGTTGAGCGGATTAAGCAGTGCGGTTCGTCGGAAGTATCGATCTCGTCGGCCGACCTGGTTGAATTAAAAACGCTATTGAGCGAACTCGAGCAGGAGATGATTATTTATTTTAATGAGGCCTAAAAGGTATGAGATGCAAGCTTTTTATTACTATCTAGTTTAGCACTAAAGGAGAATGACTATGGAATACTTAGTTTCAGAAGAAAAAATCCGCGCGATCTATGCCTATCGCAGCCAGCGCGTTCTTGACCTGATCACGGAACACGACCTGGATTTCCTTTACCTCTGGGACTACGGCAACACGCGCTATGCTTTTGACGTGATGCCGCGCTTCCACCCGGAATCGGACAGCTGCTTCGGCTACCTGGTTTCGAAGAACGCGCTTGTGTCGCCGATGGTCAACGACGCCTTCGGGGAAAGCCACCCGCATTCGCCGGGCGGCATCTATGACCCGGGCAAGCCGGGCTCGGTCTGGTCGGTGGATAACTGGCGCTCGGCTGGGTCGGAATCCTATTTGCGGTCGGTGCCGCGTCGCTGGGCGAAGATGATGGCCGAAGCCATTGCAACCCATGGCGGCGCCAAGCGGATCGGCTTTGACGGCACGCCGGACTTGTTCGCGATGCAGGAGCTGCAGAAGCTGGTTCCCGATACCGAATTCGTCGGCATGGGCATCCACCTGGCCAAGAAGCGGATGATCAAGTCGGCTGAAGAAATCGAGCTGATGGAAGAAGCCTGTAAGGTCCACAACAAGATCCTGTGGGAGACCATGTCCGAGGCCGAGGTCGGCTGGAAAGACTTCACCATGGCCTCGAAAATGGCCGAACGCTTTGCCCTGTTAGAATCCTCGGAACAACACTGCCTGAACCTGACCTACCGGTTTGAACCCGGATCGGGCGTGATGGGCCTGACCTGGACTCCGGTGGGCCGAATCTACAAGGAAGGTGACGTGATCAGCTCGGACCTGGGCTTCATGGCCTTCGGTGGTGTGACCACCGACTACGGCCGCTGCCGTATCCTGGGCGATACCTCGGCCAAGGTGCGTGACGCCTACGAATGGAACATCTACAACTATCATGAAATCATGACGACGATCAAACCGGGTCAGATAATCTCCTCCATGGTCGAGAAGTTCATCGAGGCGCATGACAAGAAGGGCTATCCGCTGGTCATGCTGGGTCACGGCATCGGTGCCCAGATGGACGAGATGCCCCAGATGAACCCGGCTGACAAGCAGGACTATGACGTCCCTCTGGAAGAGGGCATGGTGCTCTGCGTCGAGCCGACCCTGATCGTCGAATGTGAAAAGCAAGGTTATCAGCAGATCTGGGTCGAGGACCAGTGGGTGGTCGAGAAAGACGGTCTGCGCCGTATGGCTCCGCTGAGCTACTTCGATATCGACGACAAGGATCTCGCAACGATGCAGTAAAACACTGTTCCCCGCCGGGTCCGACCGGCGGGGATATTCCGAACCCGAAGAAAGTCGAGGCTAATAACATGGCTCAAGAAAACTTCCCTACATCGAAAACCGAGAGCAGAAGCGGTGGCGGCTGGCGCTACAAGCTCGGGATGGCAATGTTCATCCTACCGGTCTTATCGATGGTGTTGACCCCGGTCCTTATCCCACTTCTGGGTCTGTCGGCGGCAGACACTGCCGCGCTGGTCGGCGGAATTTTGATCGGCGGTGAATTGGTCTGGTTTGCCTCCATCCCGCTTCTGGGTAAGGAGGGTTTCAAGCGCGTCAAAAACGAGATGTTCAGCAAACTAAAACTGACTGATAAACCGATCAGCAAGGCACGCCATAATTGGGGCATCGCCCTGGCTGGCGGTACCCTTGCCTTCCAGATGCTGGTGCTGATCTGGATCGTGGGCGGCTTTTTCTATCTCGGCGAAGGTCACCTGACCGACGGGGTTGGAGGCGTCACTTTTGCCGAAGAAGCAACCGCCGTGGTCTATACGATCATCGCCAGTGTCGTCATCTTCTTTGTCGGTGTCTGGGTTCTGGGCGGCCGTTTTGTCGATCGCCTGCACGCAGCACTGGTCTGGAACGAAGAACAATAGGGTATCAGTTACTGAAAGGTACAACCTACAACTGTTGCAGGCTGCTTCTTTGCCAAGGACCTTGTTGTGGGAGACCAGCTCTCCTGGGCCTATTATTTGGCGACCGGCGGCGACATTTTGACCATCATCAGCTTCTTCGTGCTGGGTTCTGCATTCTGGGCGAAACTGCGGGCACTGTTTCAATACAACGCCCGCCTTGTGGCCGAGGATTCAGGCCATACCGACGATTAATTCACCTTTAGGCTGGAATAAAGCTGCAGCGCCGCAAGGGATGACTGATCCACACTTCCGCCATTCATAGTTGCTCGATCATGCCGGTGGCAAGTGAGTGCGTAGAGGGGAACAATTGGGCTCAGACTTTGTTAGTGTAAATTGTACAAAAGGTTGGAGACGATGCTAAGAATAAGATATCTAATTGTATTCATTTTAATGGTAGTGCACGCAACCTCGTCTTTTGCGGATGAAGCCGCCGAGATGGCGCGTAAGCTTCAGGACCCGCTGGCGAACATCAAGGCATTGATGACCGACAACGACGTCAGCTTTGATTCGGGGGAGGACGATGACGAGGTCAGCTACGGTTTCCAATTCCAGCCGGTCTATGCCATCCCCTTCGAGGACCTTGGATTCAATCTGGTTAACCGTGCCGTCATTCCCATCCTCGGTATGGCAGAGGGGGGGCAAAGACCCATCCTGGGTGATGAACCGAACAGCGGTGACACGCACACGTGGGGGTTGAGCGACTCGCTGCTGCAGTTCTTCTTCTCACCCCGCACCGATTCCCCCTGGAAATGGGGCCTCGGTCCGATGGTGTCACTCAAAACCCGAACCAACAGCGACCTCGCCGGCCCCGGCTGGGGTGGGGGGCCCATCGCAGTGCTGGTCGGCGACATCGGTGAGCACATATCCACCGCCTTCATCGCAGGACACCTGTGGGGCGACAATGATGGGTTCAGCATCAGCATGCTGCAGCCGATGATCTTCTACAACCTGCCCGACGCCTGGAACATTCACTACAACAACATGATTACCTACAGCTGGGATTCTGAATCGGACGACGCGTGGACGGTTCCGCTGGGTCTGGGTGTCGCTAAAATGATTTCGCTAAAAGGCGGCCACGGCATTGAATTTTCTGCCGGGCCTTATTACAACGTCGTTCGCCCAGATGGCGCCGCCGATTGGACCATTAAGTGGGGCATTAGTTGGCTGTTGCCATAGTTTTAAGCAACCAGGTTATTAGGTTCAAGGTTCACCGTTCAGGGTTGAAAGACAAACAACTATTTCCTATCAAAGTGCTTCTGCGTGAGATTTTTGGGACGAAGATTTTGAGGACGTTCTCAAGATTTAAAGTTTGTATCCAACAAGTTGCTAGTCGAAAACGTAACGGTTAAAGCTTTTCCGATCAATTAAACTATACCTTTAGGTTGAAAACCCAGATTAAGCTGCATGCCATTTTTCAGGTTCCGTTAATTAGAGGGGCAAATGACCACTGGCGGGCAAACGAGGCCGGATAGTGATCAACCACGCCAGAGTGAACGCGAAAAAATGGGACCACTGTTCCGAATCCATGACAATGCCAGGCTGATTCTGCGCTTGCTGTTGATCATCGTGCCCATCTCGGTGGCGGTGGGCTTGGTTGTTGCCCTCTTTTTGTGGCTGCTGAGTTTGGCCACCGTAACCCCCGCCATTCATCTCTGGCTCTTGTACCTGCTGCCGGTAGCCGGGTTGGTTATCGTCTTCAGCTACCGGGTGGCCGGCAAGAACGTCGAGGCCGGCAACAACCTGATCTTGGACGAGATCCATGCGCCCGGCGGCGCAAAGTGGTACAGCTGGGCTTTGAAACTGCTGCTGACAGCCATCACACTGGCGGCAGGTTTCAAGGGCGAAGAGGTCACCCCGCTCTTCTTCATCGGCGCCCAGATGGTGTCCTCAGTTTATGTTCTCGGAACAGATTTCTGGAACAAATTGAAACATTGCCTTTGAGTGGCAAAAAAAGGATTCTGAAATAGCCATAAGTGTTGATGAACAGTGCTTAAATGTCTGTAGGTAGATGATTATATTCAGTTTTTCACAAGAACTTATTGGGGAGGCCTTTTGATAAAAAAATGAAAATTATCATACCTGTTGTGCTGCTTGTTATCGTCGTAGCTTTATTATGGCCGCAGCGGCGTTATTTACTCGTAAGAGTTATCGGGATTTTTTTGCCAACTCCAACCCTGGGCGAGCCTACCGTGGAATCGAGCTCGGTTAAATGGTACGATGATTATTTCACTATTGAATACATTGATTCCAGGACGATAGCAATAGGCGAACCGAGATACCATCAGCACAACTACAACTATCTCATTATTGGTGAAAAGCACGCGATTTTGTTCGACACCGGGCCTGGAGTTAGAGATATCAGACCAGTCGTTAAATCATTAACCACATTGCCGGTCATAGTCAGCCAGTCACACTTGCATTTCGACCACATAGGCAACCATACAAAATTTGATGGTGCTGCCTTGCCAGACCTGCCTCATCTCCGCAGGCGATCGCATTCAAACATGCTTCAATTGTTCTCAAAGGAGCATCTTGGTTTTGTTGAGAAATAT
The DNA here is from genome assembly GCA_050121225.1 of Desulfobacterales bacterium. Classification (GTDB taxonomy): domain Bacteria; phylum Desulfobacterota; class Desulfobacteria; order Desulfobacterales; family JAFDCJ01; genus JAFDCJ01. The sequence continues at coordinate 3,130 of JASFJP010000081.1, read as the reverse complement.
AAGGCACCAAATTTGACAGTATCAGAGTGGTGGGCTCCAGATTCGAGCATCTACCTGGGAGGACGAACGCTCACCGTGCTCCATGTGCCGGGGGACACACCGAACTCCATTGCTCTCTTCGACCGTGATCACGCATACTTATTTTCCGGCGACTTCATCTGTCCGGGTCCCAATTTGGCGGCACTACCAGGCTCTGACATAAACGCATATTTGAGTAGCACTCGCCGATTAATCGAGCTCGTTCCTCCAGAAACAAGGCTTCTAACCGCGCATCGCGATGAGGCGTCCGAGCCATTTGGAGCGCCAATGCTAAAATATACGGATTTGGTTGATCTTGAAAAAGGACTAGGAAAAATCATCGACGGAACGTTGATAGGCAAAGGATTCTACATCAAGTCTTATCGTATTAATGAAAGGATAGGGTTAATAGTAGACAAGTGATATGGTTTGAACAACAGGCGATTGTCTATAGCAGCATTCAATTGGTCGCCATTGTTTTTATTCTGTTTTCTGTCTATGTGCTTGGGGCTGATTTTTGGGAGCGATTAAACCGAGTATTTGGCTGGCAGAAGCCCGGATCATCATGAAAAGCTGCGGCTGACGGTTCGTTCAGGTGAGCTGAGTTAAATTTCAAAAAAAATTTCTAAACCAAGCAATCGCATTTTTTGTAGAGATTTTGGGATGAGCAATCAAGGTATTGTCAAAATCGCGAGCCAGCAAATAATAGCCGCAAGTGAGGATATCACAAAATTAAGGCTCATCCTTGATGAAATCGGCATCGCTTACATTATCGACAGATTCGGTGATGGTCTTTTGTTTGAGAATCGGGAGCTTATTATTCCTGATTTTCTATTGATCAGTGTTTTTCTTTTCAGTGAATTAGATACGGAAGAGTTTGAATTTATGGAGAGGTTGATCGATGACTCAACCTTTTGATCAACCCCTGCTAAATGGCAATCCTTCCCATTTGTGAATTTGAAATTAACAGAAAAATGAATTTTGAAAAATGTCATGACGGTTGCCGTAAGTAAGGATACATCAAAATTCGTCCGGATGATGATTGGTGAAGCTCATTCACTTATGGAGAGAATTATACACGAACAGTTCGCATTCTGATAAAAATAGTAAATCATCCAATGGAACTCAATGCTATTTGAACTTAGTTCTATAAGAATAATGACCTCCACTGGTCAATCTGTGATAAGGAATACAAAATGAAAAATCTGATGGCATTGCTTGGTATGACATTAATAATTTTCGGTTGCGCCGGCAACAAACAGCCGCTGGAAACCGTCACCTATGTCGATCTGGAACGTTACCTGGGCAAGTGGCACGAAATCGCCAGCTACCCGGCTTGGTTTCAGAGAGGTTGCAGGGCTTCCACGGCTGAATATTCCCTACTGGAGGACGGCAACATCCAGGTAATCAACCGTTGCCGCAAGGATAGTCCGGCCGGATCGTTGAAGGAGGCTAAGGGCAAGGCGGAAATCTTGGACTCGGAGACCAATGCCAAGCTCAAGGTCTGGTTTTTCTGGCCCTTCAAAGGTGATTACTGGATCATCGATCTTAGCCCGGATTATCAATGGGCTGTGGTGGGGGAACCCTCAAGGAAATATCTATGGATTCTCAGCCGCACGCCTACCATGGACGTGGCAATCTACAAGGAGATTTTAGAGCGGTTGCCGCAAAAAGGCTATGATCCCGCTAAACTTCGAAGAACAGATAAAAAGACTGCCGCAGAATAGTCAACCGTAGTCAATGACACACGACAATCGATTGGTCAACAATTCAAATGTCTAGTGGCGGATATTCGCTATAGAGATATTATAGGATACTAAAATGTTGCTTGGCTGGTTTGATCCTCAATTTGGATATGTGTTGCTTGAGATGTTGCTATTGATGGGTTTGGCTTTAGTCATCTCGTCTATTGGTTTCTATCGCGTGGTGTACTTTATCAGCATCGGCTATGCTCTCTCAATCGTGGCCATGGCTTTAGTTGCTCCATTGAAGCATTTTGAAAATCTCACCTGGGCTTTGGCATTGCAAAATAGTTTTCTGGTTATTTGGGGAATAAGGCTGGGCATTTACCTGGTTCAGCGGGAATTTCGGGCATCCTATCGCAAAGAGCTGAAAAATATCCATCAACGCTCTGCGGGCATGAGCTGGATCACAAAGGTCTTGATCTGGGTGAGCGTGTCCCTGTTATATGTTTTGATGTTTTCGCCCAGTCTGTTCGGACTGATCGCATTGCCCGAGTCTTCAGCTTGTTTCTACCATAGTTTTCAGATTGCGGGTTTGCTTTTAATGGGCGGTGGCCTGGTCCTTGAAGCACTGTCGGACAAACAAAAATCGGATTTCAAGGCCCAATTCCCTGAAAAGTACTGCAATGTTGGATTGTATCGTTGGGTGAGATGTCCGAATTATTTTGGAGAGATTGCTTTCTGGGTGGGAAACTGGGTTATCGGGATCATGATTTATGATACACCACTCAGATGGATTGCCAGTTCAATCGGAATCGTGTGCATCGTGCTGATCATGATGGGTTCCACCAAACGGTTGGAGAATACCCAAGACGAACGATATGGGGATCATCCGGAATATCAGGATTACATCCGTACGGTGCCGGTCCTGTTCCCATTTGTTCCGGTGTATAGCTTAAAAAAAGTTCGGGTATTCTTAGAATGAAGCTTTCATCTAAAAATAGCGATTGCGGTTGTAACCCTTATTGCTGTCATACCGAATATCTTGCTGCTGACGGCGGAAGTTATTGTAAATTCCGCTGCGGTTAAACCGGGAATGGAAAAAATTGTCAGCGAAGCCATCGAGATGGATTTCAAGATCGACGGTCGGATCGATATCCGCTTTTTACCAATGTTCAGCCTGGCAGCCAATGACCTGACCGTCGGGATTAATAACGGATTCTAATTGAAAAATCATTTGCGAACTGGGATTGCTATACGCAATACGAAAATTTCTCTAATTTTACATTACGGCTATAAGTTCACAATCTGATATATTGGTCAAAACTTTAGATTCCCCTATCAAATATAAAATATGTTGGCATTGTGGATTTGTTTTTAAAACCTGAAAATATCATGCATTCTACAAAGGGGGCCATGTCAAGACTAAG
>JASFJP010000080.1:0-11430 GCA_050121225.1 Desulfobacterales bacterium | reverse complement strand
GCAGCACTTGAAGAATTCAGAAAAAAACTCCAAATCAAAACCAAAAAAAGAAAAAAGAAATTAATTTCGTTATGTGCGGGTTCCGGATGCGGTGCTTATGGAACTGCCAAGGTGCATCAAGCCTTGGTGGACGAACTAAAAAAACAAAAATTAGATAAGAAGGTAGAAGTCAAACTTTCCGGCTGTCATGGTTTCTGTGAAAAAGGGCCCATCATGGTCATCCATCCTGAAGGCATTTTCTACCCCCAGGTAAAAGAAAAACATGTAGCGGAAATCGTGTCAGAAACCATCATAAAAGACGAACTGGTTAAATCTTTGGTCTATAAGGATCCCGCTACCAAGAAAAAAATTACGTTCGAGGAGGAAATCCCTTTCTATAAACTTCAGCAACGGGTCATTTTCGGCAACAATGGACTAATTGATCCAACCAGTATCGAAGACTACGTTGCAGTAGGCGGTTATACGGCCCTGGAAAAGGCGCTTTTTGACTTAAAACCGCCAAAAATTATTGATGAAATCAAAAAAGCGGGTTTGCGGGGCCGCGGCGGCGGTGGATTCCCGACAGGGATCAAGTGGGAGACCTGTCGCCGGCAAAAAGGCGACAAACACGTCATCTGCAACGCGGACGAAGGCGATCCGGGGGCCTACATGGATCGAAGCCTTTTAGAAGGCAACCCCCACAGCGTCGTGGAGGGCATGATTATTGGCGCGATTGCGGTAGGTTCTCATGAAGGCTATGTCTATGTGCGTCACGAATATCCGTTGGCGGTAAAAAATCTGACCATCGCTCTACAAAAAGCAGAAAAACTAGGTCTTCTGGGTAAAAATATTCTGGGCTCAGGTTATAATTTTAGTATTCATATCAGCCGCGGCGGGGGGGCGTTTGTGTGCGGCGAATCCACGGCCTTGATGGCCTCGCTGGAGGGCAATCCGGGCCGTCCCAGAGCCAAATACATCCACACCGTGGAAAAGGGATTCCGACAAAACCCCAGCAATCTAAATAACGTTGAAACCTGGGCCAATGTCCCGGTTATTATTAATAAAGGTGCCGATTGGTACGCTTCGATCGGAACCGAACACAGCAAAGGAACAAAAATATTTTCATTGGTGGGCAAGGTGGTCAACACTGGATTGGTCGAGGTCCCGATGGGGACGACCTTGCGGTCTATTATTTTCGACATCGGCGGCGGCATTCCCAAAAAGAAAAAGTTTAAAGCAGTTCAAACCGGAGGGCCCTCTGGCGGTTGCATCCCAGAACAATTTTTAGACTTGCCGGTCGATTTTGACGAACTGGCCAAAGTTGGATCCATCATGGGATCCGGCGGGATGATTGTCATGGACCAGGACACCTGCATGGTCGATGTCGCCCGCTATTTCGTAGATTTTCTAAAGGACGAATCATGCGGTCAGTGTAATCCCTGCCGCGAGGGACTCAAGCAAATGCTGGCAATATTAACCGGTATCTGTGAAGGGCGCGGAAAAGACGGAGATATCGAGCTTCTGGAAGAACTGGGCACCATGATGCAGAAGTTTTCATTGTGCGGGCTGGGAACATCGGCACCCAATCCGGTTTTGACCAATATGCTATATTTCCGGGAAGAATATGAAGCTCATATTCGAGATAGAAAATGTCCGGCCGGAGTTTGTAAACCGCTTTTCCATTACGAAATCGACCCGGAAATCTGCACGGGCTGCCAGGTTTGCTTCCGTAAATGTCCGCAGGATGCCATCAGCGGTGAAAAGAAAAAGCCGCATGAGCTGCACCAGGATAAGTGCATCAAGTGTGGCATCTGTTATGACGGCTGCAAATTTAACGCTATTATTGTTAAATAGTTGTGACTCAAACGCAACTGACGAATAAAGACTAAAGGAAAACAGCGATGATCACGTTTAAACTCAATGGGAAAACCGTCCAGGGGGAAGAAGGACAATATATACTTCAGGTAGCAGAAAAATTCGGTGTCGACATCCCAACTCTCTGCCATCATAAGGCACTCGAGCCCGCTGGTATGTGCCGTTTATGTACGGTGGAACTTTTCGACGGACGCCGAACCCGCTACGTTACCGCATGTAACTATCCTATCTGGGAAGGTATGGAGGTCAAAACGGACACCGAAGCGGTTCACCAGGGTCGCAAACTCATTGTGGAAATGCTGCTGGCCCGCTGTTCGGATGTTCCTGTTATAAGGGATATGGCACAACAATACGGGATTGAAGAGCCGCGCTTTGAAAAAGAAGATGACACCTGTATCCTTTGCGGACTTTGCACCCGAACCTGCGAAAGGATGGGCGCCAATGCCATCACCCTCACCGGCAGGGGCTTGGACTTAAAAGTAGACACGCCCTTTCATATCCAAACGGATCTGTGCATCGCCTGTGGTGCCTGTGCATCCGTGTGCCCCACCGGACACATTACTCTGGATAAAATTAAACAACATCACACCCGCCTTGAAGCCCAACCCATCCCTTCGGAATATGAAATGGGACTAAAAGGTCGCAAACCGGTTTACGTGCCGTATGCCCAGGCAGTGCCCAACACACCGGCCATCGACCGCAGTACGTGTGTTCATTTTAAAACCGGCGGTTGTAAAATCTGTACCGAGTTCTGCGGCGTCGATGCCATCGATCATTCCATGCAGGACGAAATCATCGAGTTAAACGTCGGATCCATCGTTCTGGCTCCCGGCTTTGAGCCGTTTGACCCGTCCAAATTTGATTCATACAACTACACCAGATTCCCGAATGTCATCACTTCCATGGAAATGGAAAGAATCCTGTCGGCTTCAGGCCCCACGAGCGGCCACCTCGTCAGGCCCTCCGATCACTCCGAACCTAAAAAGGTAGCCTGGTTTCAATGCGTGGGATCCAGGGACATGAATCGCTGCGATAATTCATACTGTTCATCGGTATGCTGCATGTATGCCATTAAGGAAGCGGTCATTGCGAAGGAGCATGCTGGAGATGATCTGGATTGTGCCCTGTTCTTCATGGATATGCGCACCCATGGTAAAGAATTCGAGCGGTTTTATGACAATGCCCGAGAAAAACAGGGTGTTCGCTTTATCCGCAGCCGGGTCCACACCATTGATCCAGTGGGCGACAGCGGCAATCTGGCGGTGCGTTACCTGACCGAAAGCGGCCAATTAAAATCCGAGACTTTTGATATGATCGTTTTGTCGGTAGGTCTACAGACATCTTCCGAAGCTGCCGAACTGGCCGACCGTCTGGGGCTTGAAATGACAGCAGGCAATTTCTGCAAAACCGAGACCTTTAACCCAGTGACCAGTTCCAGGGAAGGCATCTATGTTTGCGGTGCCTTTCAGGGGCCCAAGGACATTCCCCAATCCGTGGTGGATGCCAGTGCTGCAGCAGCGGCAGCCGGCGAAATTTTGAGTCAGGCACGCAATACCGAGACCCAAGTTCCGGAAGTCGTCCCCGAAACCAATGTCATCAATGACCGTCCCAGGGTCGGCGTGTTTGTCTGCCGCTGCGGCATTAATATTGCCGGTGTTGTAGATGTGCCGTCGGTTGCCGACTATGCCAAAACGCTACCCTATGTGGAATACGCCACAGACAACCTGTATTCCTGCTCTCAGGACACTCAAGAAGCCTTGGCCCAGATTGTCAAACAAAAGAAACTAAACCGGGTTGTGGTGGCAGCCTGCACTCCCAAAACCCATGAGCCCCTTTTTCAGGAAACTCTAATTAGTGCCGGCCTCAACAAGTACCTCTTTGAAATGGCCAACATCCGCAATCAGGATTCCTGGGTGCACAAAAACAACCCTGAGCTGGCCACCAAAAAGGCCAAGGATCTCGTGCGCATGGCCGTTTCAAAGGTTACCCTGATGGATCCGCTCTCGGAGGCCGAACTTGAAATCAACCAGACGGCTATGGTTGTGGGAGGTGGAATTTCGGGTATGGCGGCGGCCAGTAGTCTGGCGAATCAAGGCTATCAAACCCATATCATCGAACGCAGCGCTCAGCTCGGCGGGCAGGCATTGAACCTCTTTCGGACTGCAGCCGGAGAGGATATTCAGAAAAAATTGTCTGAACTGATCAAAGAGGTGCGAAAAAATAAAAAGATACAAGTACATCTGGACACCACCATTGCAAGTGTCGACGGATTTGTTGGCAATTTCGAGACGAGCCTGGCTGGCAACGGCAAAGAAGAAATTCTGGAACACGGCGTTGCGGTCATGGCCACCGGTGCATCCCCGCTAGAACCGGATGAATACAGCTACAATAAAGACCCCAGGATCATTACAGCATTAGAGCTCGATCGCAAATTCATCGAAAAAGATTCTTCACTGAAAGATCTTAACACCGCGGTCTTCATTCAATGCGTCGGTTCGCGGGAGCCTGACAGACAATATTGCTCGAGGGTTTGCTGTACGCATTCAGTTGACAATGCCCTGCTTTTAAAAAAGCTGAATCCAGCTATGAATGTTTTTGTTCTGTATAGAGACATCAGAACCTATGGGGAGCGGGAATATCTTTACAAGGAAGCGCGGGAGAACGGTGTTATTTTTATTAGATACAGCCTTGACAACAAACCGGAGGTGAACATAAAAGACAGTAAACTTCTGGTAAAAACCCGAGATCATATACTCGGTCGATCCGTAGAAATCGAAACCGATTTGCTCACTTTAGCAACCGCCATAATACCAAACAGAGATGAGCAATTGGCCAATTTTTTTAAAGTCCCGCTGAACGCTGACGGTTTCTTTGTTGAACGTCATGCTAAACTGGGTCCTTCTGAATTCGCCACCGACGGTATCTTTCTTTGCGGGTTGGCCCATTATCCGAAACCCATTGATGAGTCCATCGCCCAGGGGCGGGCGGCAGCCTCGCGAGCCATCACGCTTTTGGCTCAAAAAACCATACGTACCAGTGGTACGGTGGCCGAAACCGATCCTGGAATCTGCAGCCAATGCGGTGTTTGCGTATCGGTTTGCCCTTATTCGGCGCCTTCTTTTTCAGAAGACGGACCATGGGCCGGTCGAGCTCAAATTAATCCGGTCCTCTGCAAGGGATGCGGTCTGTGCGTGGCATCATGCCGATCCGGTGCGATCCATCTGAAGGGCTTTGACAACGATCAGATCTTTGCCCAGATCTTTTCATTGAATGAGGCCGTTTAATTGGGTTAAATGTCAAATGGTGAAAGGATTTTTCTCCTTAGATTAGAAAGTGCTCCATCATCTTTAATTAATCCATCAACCAATAACCGGGAGAAATGTTAAAATGTCCGATTGGGAACCGAAAATTATAGCGTTCTTATGCAACTGGTGCAGCTACGGTGCTGCCGACCTTGCTGGTGTCGGCAGAATGGAATATCCATCAAACATTCGAGTGATCCGGATTCCTTGCACCGGCCGGATGAGCCCTAAATTTTTTCTGGCGGCGTTGCGTGAAGGCGCCGACGGTGTGTGGGTTTCCGGGTGACATCCCGGAGAATGCCATTACCTGGAAGGTAATTATTACGCTCGCCGAAAATTCGCTTTATTTCAAAACCTTATGGAACATATGGGTCTCGAGTCCGGCCGCCTCCAGTTTTCGTGGGTCTCTTCAGCGGAATCTACCAAATTCGTGGAGGTCGTCAGGGAAGTCACTGCGGGAATTAAAGAACTGGGTCCAAACCTAAATTATTCTAAATCGAAAGCCAAGGTAGCATAATATGCTGAGTTATATTGATAAAATAAGAGAGACATCCGAAAGGCTCTTAAAAGAATGTAAAGTGGATTTAGTGATCGGTTTTCGAAAAGGAACCGTACCCATGATGAACGAGCCCTACTTTGCGAAGGCTCCGGAAGACGTACAGAATTTGGTCTGGGACAGCAACTGCGGAATCAATCTCGCAAATTACCTCACGAATCGAAAGGAAAATATCGGTATTATCGCAAAGGGATGTGATTCCCGCAATATCGTAACCCATATCATTGAAAACAAAATAAAGCGTGAGCAGCTTGTCATTATCGGCGTACCTTGCAAGGGGATGATTGACAAGCGCAGGATCGTTTCAATGATAAACGGTGACATCAAGGCGGTCATCGAAGATGAAAACAACCTAACCGTACAAGGAGACGGTTTCGAGGAAATAATAAAAAAGAAGGATGTACTTCAACAAAACTGCACGGTTTGCATTCATCGCAACCCGGTCATACATGATGAGATCGTCGCTGAGCTCGTTGAGGAACAGCAGGATGTCGATCGCTATGCAGATGTCCGTGAAATCGAGGGCATGTCTTCAAACGAAAAAGAACACTACTTTGAGGAGCTTCTTTCACCCTGCATCCGCTGCTATGCCTGCCGCAATGCCTGTCCCCTTTGCTACTGCCCCACCTGTTTTGTTGATGAATCACGGCCCCAATGGGTGGGCAAAAGCCAGGATCCGGTCGATGTCAAAACATTTCATTTTTTAAGGGCATTTCATTGTGCCGGCCGGTGCACGGACTGCGGTGCTTGCGAAAGGGCGTGCCCGGTGGGAATTAACATGCGGGTACTGACAAAAAAGCTTGAAAAAGACTGTCTTGATTTATTCGGCTGGGAAGCCGGCATGTCGTTGGATGTGCGCCCGCCCTTGGATACCTATAAGGCGGAGGATCCGGATGATTTTATAAAATAAGAATAGGACGCAGATGAACACTGATTTTTTAGATTCAATATAATAAAAATCAACGTGTCTCCGCGAGTATCCGTGTCCCATTAAATGGTAGTTACCATATTTACAATAAAGGCAACGCTATGAAAATAGTACAAATTGAAAAGGGGAAATGGGAAGCCAGCCTAGCGAGTTTATCTGACTCCTACAGGCTCTTCGGCCCGGTTAAAGAAAAAGAATTTCACAATTTCAGAGAACTTGAAAAAGGTGAAGTCCCGGATTTGAATTGTTTAAATACGCGTCTATCACCAAAAGCCTTGGTGTATCCTCAATCTGAAGTCATGTTTGAATACTCTTTGGATGAAACCCAAGAAGACCACCACATAATGAAAGAGGTCCCCAAAGAGGATTTCCCTCAAGCTGTTATCGGTATTCGTCCGTGTGATGTTAAAGCATTTATCCTGGTACAGAAAAATTTTGATACACCTGAATACAAAGATCCTTATTGGATAAAAGCTTTTGAATCCAGCACCTTTATTGGATTGGCGTGTGATTCCCCGTGCAACGAATGCTTTTGCACAAGCGCTGGTTGCGGCCCCTATCATGAAGAGGGCCTCGATGTTCTGCTGGTCGATGCCGGTGATCACTATTTAGCGAAAGTGCTTTCAGAAAAAGGTGACAATCTGGTGAAGGCGGCCGGTTGGCAAACTCAGGCAGACGATAAAACGGCCGGCAAACAAATTAAAGCTATGAAGCAATCGGCGGAGGATAAAATAACATCCTTTGTAAATACCAATGGATTAAGAGAAAGCGATACGGTGAAGCTTTATAACGCATCTTTCTGGGAAGATGTGTCGTTTTCATGCATAAATTGCGGTACCTGTACCTTTGTTTGTCCCACCTGCTGGTGTTTTGATATTCAGGATGAAAATCGAGGAAAATCAGGTAAGCGCATGCGCAACTGGGACAGTTGCATGTTTCCATTATTTACCCTTCATGGATCCGGACATAATCCCAGAGGCACCCAGCTGCACAGGGTTCGACAACGCTTCATGCATAAGCTGAAATATTTTGTAGATAAATACGATAGCGGGATTCAGTGTGTGGGTTGCGGTCGATGCGTTCGCTATTGTCCGGTTAATATAGATATCCGCCGAGTCTGCGAATTGATGAACAGCTATGGCTCCACGGAAGATACCTGTGCGATTTAAAGGATTGATTATTCATGTAATTCATCTAATTTCAACTAATTCACAAAAACTTGACAGAACGAAGCGACTTCCACCAATGATCAGTTTTCAATATTCATTTTTCATTTTTTGAGGGGGGATATCGTGCAAAATCCATATATGCCTTATCCGGTTCGAATTGATGACATTATTGTCGAAACCGAAGATAAGAACCTGAAAACATTCAAATTTGTCTTTCTGAATTCTGAAGATGAGGACAAGTTTGATTACTATGCCGGCCAATTTGCCGAACTCTCCGTAAGCGGAAAAGGCGAAATACCCATTGGTATTGCCTCATCTCCGACAGAAAAGGGATTTGTCAAGTTTACCGTCAACAAGGTCGGGCTGGTATCCTCTTTTCTTCATTCCATGAAGGTGGGCGACATAATGGGCATCCGCGGGCCTTTGGGGAATTGGTACCCGTGGAATCGTATGGAAGGCAAAAATGTCGTGATCATTGGCGGAGGTTTCGCTTTCACCACCCTTCGGTCTTCTATTATATACATGCTCGATCCCGCTAACCGACCAAAATTCAAAGATATCCATGTGATCTATGGCGCACGGACACCCGGTATGCTCCTATATCGGGATGAATTGCAGGAGTGGGAAAAACGAGACGATATCAATATGCACATCACTGTCGACGGTACCGATGATCCTAATTGGAAATATAACACCGGATTTGTTCCAACGATTACCGAACAAAAAGCACCAACCGCCGATGAAGACACAATTGCGATAATATGCGGTCCACCGATCATGATCAAATTCACCCAGCCGGTGTTGGACAAGCTTGGTTATGCCCATGATAAAATTATTATGTCTCTGGAAAACCGAATGAAATGTGGGATCGGGATGTGCGGGAGATGCAATATTGGAAAGGAATTGGTCTGTAAGGACGGACCGGTATTCACCCTCGAAGAGGTCAATAAAACACCGAGGGAATACTAAGTAAAGAATCTTAGCCCATCGAAGATCCCGTATTAAATTGTGGGGGGGAAAATTAGGTTTTCAATTTTGGAATTAATACGCGTATTTTCATATTGACATTGATGGTTCATTCAGGTAAAGAGACTTTTTTAACAAAATAATCAAGATAGAAAATTAACGGCGGCATGCCGAAAGATAAAATATAAAAACCAAAGGAGGATGATTAAATGCCAAGTGTAGATTTTATGGGAAAGTCGTTTACAGTCGACGAAGACGGATTCATCGATTCCTACGATAACTGGTGTCAGGAATGGGTCCAGTGGGTAAAAAAAGAGGAGGGTATCGAAGAACTCAATGATGAACACCAAAAAGTTATCGATGTGTTGCGGGATTACTATGAGAAAAACGGAATCGCGCCGATGGTGCGAGTTCTTTCCAAGGTTACCGGTTTCAAACTGAAACATATCTACGAGCTTTTCCCGTCCGGACCGGGCAAGGGAGCATGTAAGATGGCCGGTCTTCCGAAACCGACAGGATGCGTCTAATTAAAAGATCGTGACTAATAGGCGTCACTACTAAAAGGCTCTGTTTAAAAGCAGGGCCTTTTTTATTTGAGGGAGGCATCTATGATTTTTGCAGTCAAAACTCGTGAAAGAACAGAGTTGATTGATATTACATCTGATATCAACCGGATCGTTCAAAAATCAGGGGTCGCGCAGGGACTTTGCATGCTGTACGTACCTCATACAACATCAGCCGTAACAATCAATGAGAGTGCAGATCCCAGCGTAAAATCAGATATTTTGATGATCTTGAATCAGATCGTACCCTGGGAGGCCGATTACCGACACATGGAAGGTAATTCCCCGGCGCATGTTAAATCCACCCTAGTAGGGCCATCGGAAGTGATTGCCGTCGAAAATGGTAGATTAGTGTTAGGTACCTGGCAAGGAATCTTTTTCTGTGAATTTGACGGACCGCGAAACCGGAAAATTCACGTGCGCATCATGAAAGAAAATTTTGTTTAGGGACAAGGATTAGACAGGTAGAGGAAAGCATGCCCAAGCTTGATGATATGGATAAAGCAATTTTGAACCGCATACAGTCCAATTTTCCAATTACGTCGCGTCCCTACCAGGCTGTGGGCCAGGAGCTGGGTCTAACTGAAAACGAGGTTCTGGATCGCGTAACACGCTTAAAGAAAGCTGGAATCATTCGCCGCATTGGAGCTAATTTTGTTCCCGGAAAGTTACGGTTTGTCAGTACGTTGTGCGCCGCAAAAGTTCCTGAAGAAAAAATTGATGCCTTTGCCAAAATCGTAAATCGCTATCCCGGCGTGACCCACAATTACCAGCGGGACAACGAATTTAACGTTTGGTTTACATTTATCGCTCCCTCAATGGATGAGATAAATGCCAACCTGACTAAAATTGCGAAAGATACGCAAGTACCCGAAATTATTAATCTACCGGCAACCAAAGTTTTTAAAATAAGAGCACAATTTGATGTTTAAATTCTGAATATAACCAGCCATGAACGACGTCCGCATTGCCGCCGTAGTTTTTAATTCTTTAGTAAACCAGACCCGACAAAACCTGGCAAGAATGATTCAATGGATTCGGCTGGCAAAAAAGCAGGGCGCAGATCTTATCTGTTTTCCAGAGCTAAATATCACTGGTTACACCACCCAGCCGGATATTAAAAACTCTGCTGAACCGATTCCCGGTTTTATCAGTCACAGTATCCAACAAATGGCTGTCGAGGAGCAGATGACGATCCTGGCTGGAATGGCCGAAAGGGATGCCAAGCAACGCATATTCGCAAGTCACATCGTAGTCACTCCCCGAGGTATCGCGGGGGTATACCGCAAAGTCCACATCTCCCCTCCGGAAAGGGCTGTTTTTTCATCTGGAAACAACGTCACTTTATTTAATCTTCATGGAATAAAATTTGGTATCCAGCTCTGCTATGATGCTCACTTCCCCGAATTATCCACCCGTATGGCCGTCGAAGGCGTCGACGTCATCTTCATGCCCCACGCGTCACCCCGAGGAACTCCAAGGCAAAAGCTCAATTCCTGGCTGCGTCATCTGACAGCCAGAGCGTTTGATAACAGTGCGTTTATCGTAGCCTGCAATCAAAATGGAGACAACCAAAAGGACTTACAGTTTCCGGGGATTGCAGTGGCCATCAATCCTTCAGGAGAAATATTGGGGAAAAATGTCAGCGGTCAAGATGGACTTATCATTGCAGATTTGAAGGCCAGCACACTGGAAGCCGTTCGAAACCACCCCATGCGATATTTCCTTCCCAACCGCAAACCGAAGATATACTCTCCATAGCAGGATGCTGAGGGCTGCCGTCTGATTCAAGGTAACCGGCTTACACTTTCGTTGCCCTTTTCGTTAGGCAAAAAAATTTTACATCGTGAGGCGTTTGGAGTCACGCCGAAAATAAATCACAGAATCTGTAGAATAAATCGCAAGGGCGGTCCAAATCAGGACAAAAGTCCAGACTTGGGCGCTTGAGAATGGTTCGCCGTAGAAAACAACAGCCAGCAAAAACATGCCGCTAGGACCAATATATTGCATCAAACCGAGGGTGGAAAGATTTATCCGTTTGGCGCCCAGGGTAAAGAGCAATAGAGGGACCGCTGTAAGTGGCGCACAACCG
>JASFJP010000079.1:0-11471 GCA_050121225.1 Desulfobacterales bacterium | reverse complement strand
GCAGCGGTGACGATCGACTCCCGTCGGGGAAGCATTCAAGCTAAAATTAGAATATCCGACAAAGCCGTCGCAGGGACAATATTCATTCCGTTCCATTATGGAGTGGCTGCGGCTAACCGCCTTACGAATGCCGCTTTGGATCCTATTTGTGGTATACCTGAATATAAAGTGTGTGCGGTGAAGCTCTCGAAGACAAGCTAAGATGAGGGTCAGCTAAATGAATACCAACATCAAACATTAAGGCCGGCTTTGAAAAAAGCCGGCCTTAATATTGTGATCTTCCTTATTTGATCCAGGCAGAGCAAAATCGCAATTGTCGCTATTCCTCTTCTTTAGAATAAAGCACATCAACCTCCGCTAGATCCTCGCCCAGGTATTCGCGTTCATTTTCGCCCAGTATGCCCATGGATAGGCAGATTAGCGTCCATAGGTGAACGTTATGCCAGCCACCCTCGTAAAACTCGCTCAGATCATGGATCTGTGAGTGGCAGTTGTGGCAAGGAGTTATGCAATATGAAGCACCGGTAGCTAAAATCTGGTCGGCTTTCAGTTTACCGAAAGCCCTCCGGGCTTCGGGCATCCCATTTTGAAGAAAGCCGCCACCGCCACCGCAGCAATAGTTGTTTGACCGGTTGGGCGTCATATCAATAAAATTTTCCTCACCGACAACGGCTTTGGTAACAAAACGCAGATCTTCTGCCACTGGATCTCCTAAACTTTTGCGAACCAGCTGGCACGGATCCTGGACGGTGAATTTAATTTTACGCTCTTTGTTCCAATCTGAGTTGACCTTCAATTTGCCTTCCCGAATCCATCGAGCATACAATCTTATAATACTTTCGATCTCGAAGTTGTGCTCAATGTTGAACTTTTGCAGTCCGACCCGGACTGCGAATAATTCGTGCCCTCATTCCGTGTTGAGCCAGTATTTGCAACCGAGATCATCGACGGCCTTGGCCTTTGTCCGTACGATGTGCTCCCAACTTTCGAGGTCTGCCATAAACATGCAGTAATTTTCAGCTGCCCAACCCTTGGTACCGTATGTCCAATCAGCACCGACGGTATGAAGAATCTTCCACAGCGGCACCATTTCATCCGGCTCGGTTACAGGTTCACGGGAGTTTTGATTCAAGAAATACTCGGCGCCTTGTTTGTTTATGGGCGCTTCAAGATTCTCGAATCCCGGCTGGGTTTCACGAACCTCCTCCAGTACGTCTTCAACCACGAATTTGAAGTCCTCTTCAGAGGCTCCCATAGCACTGCAGGTATCGCTTCTCAGAGCCATATCGCAGGAACCTAAAATGCCTTTGGGTCGATCTTCCCGCGGTCTGCTTTTCCTTACATTGAATACGAGCTGTGGTATGTCAATTTTCATCGGGCAGACATAAATGCAACGCATACACAGGGTACACATCCAGGCCCAATCCGAGCTTAAAAGTTCATCGTCCATTCCGAGCGCCGCCATGCGTAAAAATTTCCGCGGGTCCATGTTTTCAAGACCGGTGGCGGGGCAACCGGATGAACAGGCTCCGCACGTCAAACAAAGATTAAGATTTCCACCTTCGGGTAGAATCTCTTTAACTTTGTCGATAAACATACTTTTCTTTTTGCCGCCAAGTTTAATTGCCTCTTCAGCCATATGTTAAATTCCTCCGATTATTATTTCCTCTATCTATTGCGTTCGCATTTAATGGTGCAACGCTTTTTGATTCAGCATCCCTGTAAAATTTCAAAAAGAAGCATTTATGCCAGAATTTTCAGAGATTGTCAATGAATCTGATTGAATAATTTAAAATACCTGATCCGGAGTTAATCACCAGGTATTAAAATCGTCGATCCGGTCGTTTTGCGGGCTTCAAGATCGCGATGGGCCTGAGCGGCATCCGCGAGTGCATAGGTTTGCTTGATTTCGATTTTCACAGCACCATTTTCGACGACCTCGAACAAATCCCTGGCATGCTCGAGTAAATCCTCCCGTTTGGCGGTATAGGTCATCAAACTCGGCCGGGTTAGAATCAAAGAGCCTTTGGTTCCAAGCACCGATATATCAAAAGGGGGAATTGCTCCCGAAGCTTGCCCGAAGGAAACCATCATACCCAGGGGTCTCAAACAATCCAGCGAGTTCATAAACGTTGCCTGCCCCACAGAATCGTAAACCACGTCCACGCCTTGTCCGTCTGTGATTTCCCGGGTTTTGGCCGCGAAATCTTCATCATTGTATAAAATAGGGTAGTCACAGCCGTGTGCTGTGGCCAATTCCGCTTTTTGGGGCGATCCGACGGTCCCGATGACGGTTGCCCCAAGATGTTTCGCCCACTGGCAGACAATCAGGCCTACACCGCCGGCTGCGGCCTGAATTAATATCGAGTCGCCTTTTTTGACATTATAGCAACCCTTCAACAGATAGCGCGCGGTCATGCCCTGGAGCATCATTGCAGCTGCCTGGCGGGTTGAAATGCTTTCGGGCAAATTTATGAGCCGGTCTGCGGGAATCCGTCGAATCTCCGCATACGCTCCGGGAGGGAGACCGGCATAGGCGACACGATCCCCACTCACAAATTCGGCGACGTCATTGCCAACCTGCTCCACGATACCGGCACCCTCCATTCCGGGAATGGCAGGCAATGCCGGCAATGGGTATAGCCCAGTACGATGATAGACATCGATAAAATTCAGTCCAACGGCTTCGTGGCGCAGCAAGACTTCATCCGGGTTCGGTTTGCCGGGATCAAATTCCTCCCATTTTAAGACTTCCGGTCCTCCGGTTTCATATATGCGGATTGCTTTTGACATGGATCCTCCTTTGTGGTTAACATTCGACTTCAACGTAACACCTCGGGATTATTATTAAATAAACGTAAATATATGGGCGGATCACGAAACCACGAAATGAAGAAAATACGGAAGAAAACCGTAAACAAAACGTTCAATTTCGTGTTTCCGATTTTTCATGCTTTCGTGATTATAGATTCAAATTCTTTTGGAGTAATGCGGTAATGAGGAGACAAATAAAAATAGAATCAAACGACTACTCCCCAATTATTTTTACCAATACCCTCTTCCTGCGACGCCCGTCAAACTCACCATAAAAAATTTGCTCCCAAGTGCCGAAGTCGAGTTTTCCATCGGTGACCGCCACTACGACCTCGCGTCCCATGACCTGCCGTTTCATATGGGCATCAGCGTTGTCTTCACCGATATTATGGCGATACTGGGATACCGGTTCATGGGGGGCGATTTTTTCCAGCCAGACGTCGTAATCATGGTGCAGTCCAGACTCATCATCATTGATAAAGACTGACGCTGTAATATGCATTGCGTTGCACAGTACAAGGCCTTGGCGGATTCCACTCTCCCGTAAGCATTCAATCACCTGCGGGGTGATATTGATAAAAGCGCGACGGGTCGGGACCTCAAACCAGAGTTCTTTGCGGTAGCTTTTCATGTCTCCTCCATAATTTTATTCGTGGCTAAAAACGCATTCGTTCGAGCCTATAATTTCTTAAGCAACTGATTGGCTGCCGTCAGGGTCGGGTCCCACGTCGGCCCGAAGGGCGGTGCATATGCCAGATCGGTCTGACAGTACTGTTCCACAGTCATTCGACCATGCAGTGCGACTGCCGGTCCATTGATGCGATGGGCGGCGCCTTCCTTGCCCACCATTTGAGCCCCCAGAAGGCGTCCCGATTTTTTATCGCCAATCATGTTTACCCAGATAGTGGTATTTCCAGGGTGTGC
This sequence comes from Desulfobacterales bacterium, assembly GCA_050121225.1. GTDB lineage: Bacteria > Desulfobacterota > Desulfobacteria > Desulfobacterales > JAFDCJ01 > JAFDCJ01. The sequence goes on along the minus strand of JASFJP010000079.1, from coordinate 7,733 downwards.
ATGCGCCTTAGAGCGTGATTTAATCATATTTTCGACCGGTTCGAAACCAAATTCCTCAGCCTCTGCCAAATTCAGACCGGTACGTGCAACTTCAAAATCAAACACCCGGAATACGGATGTACCAGCAACTCCCTTGAGATGAACGTCTTTACCGCAGACATTATCCGCCACCGCCCAGCCGGCCCGGTTGGCCCGCAATGCCAGCGGAATCCAGGCTTTTTCCCCGGTCACCACGTGATAGGCATCGGCGCAATCTCCGGCGGCATAGATATTCTCTATAGAGGTTTGTAGACCGTAATCAACTGCAATCGATTTTTTTACCCCCAATTCAAGACCTGCATTTTCGGCGATTTGACTGTTGGGCGTGATACCAATTCCCACCAAAACCATATCGGCGGTAAGGGTCAAATCCGGACTTATCACCTGAAATCCGTTGCCGGCCTTTTCAATAAGTTCAATCGAGTGACCGGCATAAATGCCGACTCCCTTGGATTCAATTTCTTCCCGGACCGCCTGAGCCATGGGCGCTTCCAACCACGGCAAAAATACCGGGTTGGGTTTGATCATGTCCACAGCAACATTTAACGCGGATAGAGACTCACACATTTCAAGGGCGATGTAGCCCATCCCGATGATAACCGCTTTTTTGATGGTGTTCGTCTTTAAGAAATTTTTTATTTTGCGGCCGTCTTCAAGGCTCTTGAGAGACATAACGCCCGGCAAATCAAAGCCGGGGAGATCGGGTTTTATGGCTGAGCTACCGGTAGCAACCAACAGCCGGTCATATGAGAATTCAAATTGCCGACCTTCTAGAGTAATACCGGAAACCGTTTGCTGCTTCGGGTCGATCGATTCTGCGCAATGCCCGGTCAGCAAATTGATATCCTGCTTGTCTCGGAATACCTGAGCGTGACGTACGACTAAATCCTCTATGTCTCTGTCTGGCGCCGCCAGATTGTAAGGAATCCCTCAGGCACTGTATGAGACGTCCATGGTTTTTTCCAACACCGTGACATCCAACTCCGGCAGGTTTCGTTTGGCGCGGCTGGCAGCACTCATGCCGGCGGCATCTCCTCCGATAACGACGAATTTCATGAATCACTCCTTTGCTATGTAAAGGTTAATCGAATAGATCGTTTTAAAAGGGCAACCAACATGCTGTTGGAATCTTGATTTTTCGCCTTTAAATAGATATTTAATATTTCATAACCGTTAGATTTTCAATCAGAATAACAGACTACTGAGAAATTCGGGTATCACGGAATTTTGACATGCAAACCCACAATAGGCAACAACCGTCTATTTTAATTCTTGAATTCTTTTATTTCGCAAACCGTTAATAATTATTTCCTGAGTTGGAAATTCCAATGGCTTTCACATCGGCAAACATAGGAAGTCGAATAAAAAAAATTGAATCCCGCCTACCGTTGGTCCTAACCGCCGACCGGTTGGATGCCCGACGTGAAATCAACCGCTTAAAGCGGCTAGAAAGCAAATCAGCAGCTAATCCAAAAATTCAGCAGAAACTGGACAACCTGGAGAAGCGATTAGCAGCATCCTCACAGAAAAGGAAACGGCGTCAGGAAAATATTCCGCCTCTGAGATTTAATGAGGAATTACCGATAGTGTCCAAAATGGACAAGATTATTCAAGCCATAGTCCGACATCCGGTTATTATTGTGTCCGGTGAAACCGGTTCTGGTAAAACCACTCAATTGCCGAAATTCTGCCTGGCAGCCGGCAGGGGAATTGACGGCCTCATCGGCTGCACTCAGCCCAGACGAATTGCAGCCACCACCGTTGCCCATCGAGTGTCTGAGGAACTCGGCCAAAACTTAGGGAAAGCTGTTGGTTATAAAATACGCTTTAAGGATCGGATGTCCAGGAATGCCTACATCAAGTTCATGACCGATGGAATTTTGCTGGCTGAGACTCAAAATGATCGTTACCTGAATGCGTATGACACAATCATTGTTGATGAAGCCCATGAACGCAGTCTGAATATCGATTTTATCCTGGGGATTTTGCAAACACTGCTGGTTAAAAGAGAAGATTTGAAACTAATCATCACCTCGGCAACTATTGATACAGAAAAATTCTCAAAAGCCTTTGACAATGCACCCATCATCGAGGTCTCCGGTCGTATGTATCCTGTCGAAGTTCAGTTTCAAAAACCGGAACCGGAGCCGACGGAAAACGGTGAATTCAGCCATGTGGAGCAGGCCGCAAAAACTGCAAGTAAGCTTGTGAAACAAACCTCCTCCGGTGATATTCTGGTGTTTATGCCCACAGAGCAGGATATCCGCGAAACCTGTGAATTAATTGAGACCCAGCAGCCGCCTGGCACCCGGACATTACCGCTGTTTGCTAGACTATCCGCTGCGGAGCAAAAAAGGGTTTTCGGCCGATTGCCTGATCGAAAGATTATCGTCGCCACCAACGTGGCCGAGACCTCCATCACGATTCCCGGTATCAAATACGTAATTGATTCGGGACTGGCTCGCATCTCGCGCTATACGCCTCGAACCCGAACGACCTCCTTACCGGTATTGCCGGTTTCCAAAAGCAGTGCAGATCAGCGCAAAGGCCGTTGCGGTAGGATAGAAAACGGAATTTGTATTCGGCTGTTCTCCGAGGAGGATTACCAAATACGTCCACAGTTTACGCCGCCTGAAATTGTTCGTGCCAACCTTGCTGAGGTCATTTTGCGCATGATCTCTCTAAAACTAGGGGATATTAATGAGTTTCCCTTCATCGATCGGCCTGACCTAAAAAATATTAAGGACGGATATGACCTTCTTTCTGAATTGGGCGCCATTACCCAAAGGCCCAGGGATAAAGATAAAAGGCCAAAGGCGAAGGGCGGTCGGTACCCACGAGACAGCAGGACGCAGTCAAAATATCGTTTTGCTTTGACGCAAACGGGGCGTTTGATGGCCAAGATACCGCTGGATCCCAGATTATCTAGAATGCTGATTGAAGCTCAACAGGAACAATGCATCCCGGAGATGGCCGTCATCGCCGCAGCGCTCAGCATTCAGGATCCCCGGGAGCGTCCTTCCGAAAAAGCCCAGGAAGCCGATCGGATGCACGCTATATTTGCTGATCCGAATTCGGACTTTGTAACCCTGCTTAACATTTGGTCTCATTATCATGCCCATTGGCGCAAAGTTAAAAGTAACAACCAAATGAAGCGATTTTGCCGGGAACACTATCTATCATTTAAGCGAATGCGGGAATGGCGGGATATTCATGGTCAACTACTGGATATCATGAAAGAACACGATGTGATGGATACCCTACCTCGCTTGACTTTCAGAGACAAAAATTATGATCTGGATCCTCAAAGCTCCCTATACCAGGCAATACACAAATCTATTTTAAGTGGATTTCTGTCAAATATTGCCGAGAAAAAAGAAAAGAATATCTATCGCGCCGGAAAAGGCCGGGAAGTGATGATCTTTCCAGGTTCGGGGCTCTTTAACCGTTCTGATACTTGGATTGTGGCCGCCGAGGTAGTTGAGACATCACGCGTGTTTGCTCGAACCGTTGCCAATATTCATAGTGACTGGCTCGAAGACCTGGGTAAAGAACTGTGCACCTATTCCTATCTCAACCCCCACTGGGAGAGAAAGCGCGGCGAAGTGGTTGCTTCCGAGCAGGTTGCCTTGTTTGGGCTAATCATTGTTTCCGAAAAAAAAGTTTCGTACGGCAAGGTGAACCCCGCCGAAGCAACTGACTTATTTATTCAAAGCGCTCTGATAAACCAAGATGTTAAACGTCCTTTTGGGTTTATGAAGCATAACCAGCGTCTCATTGATGGTATTGTGGATATTGAAAACCGCTTCCGTCGCAAAGATATCCTCGTCAGCGAGCAAGAGCTGTTTCAGTTCTATAAGCAGAGACTTTCTGAAATCAGCGATATTCGGAGCCTAACGCGGTATTTAAAACAAAAAGGCGACGATCGATTTCTGCGGATGAACAGAGAGGACCTTATTCGTTATGATCCAGATAAAGCCGAGCTGGCTCAATTTCCGGATCGAATCAACTTCGGGGGGCATTCACTGGAGTGTTCCTATGATTTTAACCCTGGAAAGGAAGATGATGGCGTTACGGTCAGGATTCCATCGACATTGGCCTCATCCGTTCCCTCGGATGCAATGGACTGGTTAATTCCTGGACTCTTACCCGAAAAAATTGAGGCATTGATCAAAGGCTTGCCGAAATCGTATCGTAAAAAACTTGTCCCCGTTAAAGATACAGTCGAAATAATATGCAAGGAAATGCCGAAAACCCAAGCCTCTCTGATATCTGTATTGGGTGAATTTATTTATAAGCGCTTTGGCGTAGATATACCGGCTGCGGTCTGGCCGGAGGAAAACCTGCCTGATTATCTAAGGATGCGGATATCGGTTACCTCCGCGGACGGAAAGGAAATCCGTAGCGGCAGAAATAGGGCCATTTTGTATCAGGACTCAGCAGACAGTGCCGTATCGGATGAATTTGAAAGCCTTCGGGGAAAATGGGAAAAAAGCGAAATCACTGACTGGAATTTCGGAGACTTACCGGAGGTTATCGCCGAAACCGGCAAAAACCGCGCAAAATTGATTGCCTACCCGGCTTTAGTAAAAGACCCTGATACAAAGAAAAGCGTTGACCTTCGTCTTTTTCATAATCGAGAAAAGGCACTGTCCGCTCATGTGCAGGGCGTCTTAGCCCTCTTTTGTGTCTTTTTATCAAAAGATCTAAAATTTTTAAAACGGCATTTGAAGTTACCTCAGAAAAAATCTTATTTGGCCGACTATTTCGGAGGCGCCGGGCCGTTCGAGAAGCGCCTGTATGATCGAGTCGTTCACTTGCTGTTTAGCAAAAATATACGAACCCAAAAAGCATTCTATAAACATGCTGAAGAGATGGCACCGAAAATCCATTCCCTTAGCACCCTGCTGCTCGAAAGTACGATACCGGTATTGTCCGCCTACCATGATGTCAGAAGTCATCTGTATAAACTACAAGCAAGTAAACAAGACCATCCTCCAATAGCAGGCGTCTTTCAGGAGTTAATCGAAGAGCTGATCCGCCTGGTGCCGGTAAACTTTCTTGATCTTTATGAGATGGATCGCTTTGGGCACCTTGAAAGATACATCAGAGCTTTAAAGGTACGGGCGCAACGCGCAATGGTCGATTTTGAAAAGGATAAGGCCAAAGCAATGGAAATCAAAACATATACCGATGGTTTGAATAACCTATTGAATCAGCTGGCTTTATCCACTTCGCCTGAGAAGCGCAAGGCCATCGAAGCGTATTTCTGGATGGTTGAAGAATACAAAGTCTCCATCTTTGCCCAAGAGCTTAAAACCGCCGTGCCGGTATCCGCCAAACGATTGCAGCAAAAACTGAAACAAATAGAACGAATGAGATAGGATGAAAAAAATATCTAAACACCCGTCGGTCTCGGTGATTATCCCGACTTACAACAGGGGTTGGATTCTAAAGCAGGCTGTTGAGTCGGTACTGGCACAGGATTTTGGAGATTATGAGCTGATTGTGGTTGATGACGGCTCCACCGATAACAGTCAAGAAATGCTTCAATCTTACCGGCAGGACCTCATCGTGTTACGACAGAACAATCAAGGAGTGAGCGCAGCCCGGAACCGGGGTATTGCCGAAGCATCCGGGCAACTGGTTGCATTTTTGGATTCAGATGACCTCTGGTTACCTAATAAGCTTTCGCATCAAGTCGGTTTTTTCAAAGACAACCCGGATGCGGTCATCCATCAAACGCAAGAGATATGGATTCGAAACGGTGTCCGGGTGAATCCTAAAAAACGACACCATAAATTTTCAGGGATGATTTTTGAGCGATCACTTGCCCTGTGTTTGGTTAGCCCGTCTGCCGTAATGATCAGAAAAGCCGTGTTTGATACCGTCGGCCTTTTTGATCAACGTTTACCGGCCTGTGAAGACTATGATTTGTGGCTTCGCATCAGTTGCAGGTATCCGGTATATTTAGAAGACGTCCCGTTGATCATCAAACGGGGAGGGCATCCGGACCAGCTTTCGCGAGCATCCGGGCTAGATAAATATCGTATCCAGGCGCTCAAAAAAATTATTGATAATGGCGAGCTCTCTAAACCCCAGCTACGTTCAGCTGTCGAGACCCTGAAAGGAAAATGTGCTATTTATGCCGGCGGTTGCCGCAAACGCGGAAAAGAACGTGAAGCAGACTACTATGAGAGTCTAGCTGAGGAGTATGTTGTGATAGAGGAGAGCAGGTAGATTCTGATAGAATTTCTCATTTTTGCCAAGTACCTGTTGCATTTCATTGCTTGTTTTGGTAGAGCTTAGAGAAATCTGAATATTATTCATAGCTTAATGCACTCAACGATTTTAAAACTAAACAGAAAGGAGTGATAAGGGAGGTAAATGGTCGGCTGAAATCATTTTTATTGTCAACTTTGACCTTTCAAACCCAAGGAGGTTAAAATGAAACGAATTACTATTTTTGCAGTAGCATTCATCTTTGGACTGGCTCTCATGACAGGGCTGGGGATTAATGAAGAAAAAGCAATAGCTGCAGGTAAAACCACGTTTGTGACCATCGGTACCGGCGGCATTACTGGCGTTTACTACCCCACCGGCGGCGCAATTGCCAAAATGGTCAACAAAAAACGTAAGGAATATGGAATCCGGGCCACGGTGGAGTCCACCGGCGGATCCGTGTTCAACATCAATGCCATCATGACCGGCGACCTGGAATTCGGGGTGGCCCAGTCCGATCGGCAGTTCCAGGCCGTCCAGGGGATCGAAGACTGGAAAGACAAAGGCCCCCAGAAGGATCTGCGTGCGGTGTTCTCCATCCATCCGGAAACGGTTGACTTGATCGCCGGGGTGGATGCCAACATCAACAGTCTGGAGGACCTTAAAGGCAAACGCGTCAACATCGGCAACGTCGGTTCCGGTTACCGCCAAAATGCCATCGATGCCTTGGAGGCCAGTGGCCTGAATTTCGAAACGGATTTTAATGCGGAAAGCCTCAAGGCTGCCGAAGCGCCCGGACTGATCCAGGACGGCCGGTTGGATGCCGCTTTTTACACGGTCGGACATCCCAGCGGCTACTACAAAGAGGCCACCTCCGGTAAACGCAAGGTGAAATTCATACCCATCACCAATATAGATAGTCTGCTTAAAAAATACCCCTACTATGCCAAGGCGGTCACCCAGGTGACGGCCTTCTATCCCGGAGCGGCGAACACCGAGGATGTCCCCACGTTTGGAGTGAAGGCCACTTTTGTGACTTCCGCCAAAGTTCCTGATGAGGTCGTTTACGCCATTGTCAAGGAAGTCTTCGACAACTTTGATGAATTTGTAAAGCTTCATCCCGCCTACACCGGCCTGACCAAAGAAAGCATGCTGGAAGGTCTGTCGGCCCCCTTCCATCCGGGTGCCGTGAAATATTATAAAGAAGTCGGTTTGATGAAGTAGTAGCGATAAAAAAGCAGAGCGACAGCGGCTTCAGGCTGCTGCCGCTCTTGGCCCGATTGCGATTGATGTTACAATTGACGATTTGAGCCCCTTTGCGGGATACAAAGCACTTTATTTTGTAATTACAGTACCATGTTTTCAGGAATATTTGGCCAATTGGACGAGGTCATTCCTATAGGTTAGCTTATTTACGAATACATGTACCGAGTGATAATGTTGTTATCTTAAATCCGCAATCATACCGGCGG
>JASFJP010000078.1:0-11487 GCA_050121225.1 Desulfobacterales bacterium | reverse complement strand
TACTTTTCAGCGGGATCGTGGATAAAAGTATGTTGAGCCGAACCGCTAAGTAGGATTTATATCAATAACCAAAAGGATTGTAAATAATAGTTGTATTTTGACTACTTTCCCACGAATTTTTGGTATTCGGCTAGCACGGTATTAAATTTGGGTAGCTGGTTTTTTATTGATTAGCATCCCTTATTTTGCGATTGAGATATTATAGATCGCTCCGCCTAATACACAACTCGTCGATTTCTTTCTCAATGTTTTCATCGGCACGAAATCCACAATAAATTAAGGCTCAAAAAAGTGTTTATCATCTTGCCGTTAGTCGCAGATCAATACAATAATAGGTTTTTAAGTAAGCTTTTGTCGTCCCAATTTTTCAGCGATCTTTGTTGAGTTGCTCAGTTTTCTGGGCCTTCATTTGGGCCTCCAGGCAATCACAATATTCGTCAAAAACAAAATACATGCATCGGCTTGCATGCTGAGATTCTTCATAAAAACTGCAGTTTTGTTGTTCCAGATGGCTGTTGGCCATGCAAACAGACATTTGATCTGATTTGCAGTGGCTAAAAATCTGTTGCCGCATTTCCAAATCACCTCCCCGCCATTACTTATAAGCGAATATCGGCTTTGACTCTGCATTTTTTATAACATAAACCATGCCAAGTTTTTAAATGTGATATATCCAATAAGAAAAGTGGTACTTACAGATGGAAAGCTTTTCACTGGAGGTTTTTCATGTGAGAATTCTTGATCTAAATTATGAAGTCTATTTCATCAATATTGAACAATTCGTGTGTTCAAAACAAGATGCCCGTATCAGGCCACCGTTTCACCTTTAAAAACCCTTGCGATATATATTTGAAACCTGTAATTTCAGCAGAGACGAGCTTAGGTCCATACCCGGGTTTATCAATTATAGTATTCGGTAAGAAGAATTCTTATGGCTGGAAAACCAATTTATGAAGATTTAGAGAGAAAAATTAATCACTTAGAGTTCGAAATCCTTGAATATCAGCGGAAAAATAAGGTGTTAAATGAGGATCTGACCAGAGAGATTAAAAAGCGCAAGCGTGTGGAAAAGGAGCTTGAGCAGGTCTCCCATAGTCTCGGAGAGCGAATTAAGGAGTTAAACTGTCTCTATAGTATATCAAAGCTCAGAGAACGTACTGATTTTTCATTGGAAGATATCTTGCAGGCGATCGTTGATCTCATTCCTCCTGCTTGGCAATATCCGGAAATTACATGTGCTCGAATTATCTTTGATGGCTACGAATTCACAACCAATAATTATAAAAACTCCAATTGGAAGTTGACGCGTGATATTATGGTTTACAGCGAGAGACTTGGTACCTTGGAAGTATATTACCTGGAAGAAAAATCAGAACTTGATGAAGGCCCATTTCTGAGGGAAGAAAGAAACCTGATTAACGCTATCGCTGAACGGATTGCAAAGTTTATCGAGCGTGAGTGGGCCGAAGATGAAATAAGAAAACACCGGAATCGTGATGAATCACGATAGTAAGGCTCAGTCTAATTCACCCTAAGATTATCCCTTTTTGCCCTCTTCAGATATCCCCATATTTCGAATCAATATATGCCAAGAAAAATTCTCTATATTTTCCAATTCGTCTTTCCCAAATTTTTCTTTTTGGGTTTCGCTCAAGATCGACCATTATTTCAATGGAATTTACGATTTTGTTTGACCCACCTCAAGTGTTTTTGTATAAATGACATATAACTAAATCGGATTCCCTGCACTATCTGACCTGAAGCGCATCTCTGTCTTTTTAGGCGACCCGACTCCAACTTCTCAACGTCGCTTTCCTACGAAAATTCTTACTCAATGATCACAAAAGGAGGGGAAAAAATCAATACGCATTATCGATTGGCAACTAATATATTATTCTTGTTTTATTTAAATTCCTTTTTAGTTTTCTCTAAAAATCGAGACTCTGATCCGTCTCTCACAATTCTAAGTTTTTGGTAACAAATGAAAAAGGAGGTTTAAAATGCCTACTTATGAATTCTACTGTGAAAAATGTAAAAAAGATTTTAATGTAGTCATTTCGATTTCCGACTATGACAAGAAGAAATACAATTGCCCAGAGTGTAAAGGCAAAGAAGTAAAGCAGCAAATCTCGTCTTTTCAGACAGTAACCTCAAAGAAAAGTTAACTTTTATCCAAATGATGTAAATAATATAATAATATTGATACGAAAAATCCCACACATTTTGCAAGGCGCCGAGGACGGCTATGAAAAAATGCGCGATGGTCTCGGATGGACCATGGCCATATCAGAGTCAACTGGCCAGGTGGTGCCGACAGCCTCAGGCGATCAGGTGGCCTTTGTGGTTTTCGGCGCCAGCATACCGTTCTGATGAGGCTATCATGAATTGTCCATTTCTTAAGCGTCTCCTAACGATCTCCAGTTGTTACAAATTTCACTATTGGTAAATTAAAGATATAACATCAGTCTATATCAAGAAAAGACAAGATTCTTTACAAAAATTATCCATTATGCCATTTTAAACAACTCGTCGGTCAACCTGCCGGAGATTGGGGCAAGCCATAATTGAGTGAAACTCAATTGGATCCGTTGAGAGCCGTCCGTTATCCGTTGTATTGGAAAGGATGAGTTGCCTTTTTCTCACATATCGTAATCATTAATATATTCGAAATTCTATGCTAAAAGAACTTTCAATTCGCAATTTTGCCATTATTGACGATTTGCAAATTGCCTTCTCCGATGGTCTCACCATTTTGAGCGGCGAAACGGGTGCCGGGAAATCCATCATTCTCAATGCTGTCAATCTGCTGCTAGGGAGTCGTGCATCGGCGGATCTAGTCCGCACCGGTGCAGATTCCGCCGAATTGGAAGCATTATTTAAGATTCCAGTTACCAGCAAGGTTGCAGAAATCATGTCTGAGCAGGGTTACAAACCTGAAGAAGGCCTTCTGATACGCAGGATCATCGCCCGCTCCGACAACAACAGGGCTTATATCAACGGACGCCTGGCAACCGTTCAGCTTTTAAGTTCAATTACCGAAAACCTGGCCAGCATTTCCGGCCAGCATGCTCACCAGAATCTGTTGAAGGAGGACCAACACCTGCTGATTCTGGATCAGTTCGGCGGTTTAATCTCCCTGCGTCAGCAGATGAATGATCACTACTGTCAAATACTTCCACTAATTAATGAACTTAACGATTTAAATGCTATTCGTGACCGTCAAACCGAACATCTTGAACTGCTACGATTTCAGAAAAAGGAAATTTCAGAGGCCGGCATTACGCCAGGAGAGGATGCTGAATTAGATCAGGAACGGTTGCGCTTAAAAAATGCCGAAGTTCTTTACCAAATTGTTCACAACAGTATAGAAGAGCTTTATGGCGCAGCAGGATCGGTCACCGAGCGGATATTGGAAGTAAAGAAAGGTCTCGAAAGGGGCGGTCAAATTGATTCACGACTTAAAAGCAGCGCCGAAATCATAACCGAGTCTTCGTACCAGATCGAAGACACCGTCCAGGAGCTCCAATCCTATCTTAAACTGATACAGATCGACGAACAGCGGCTTGACGCGGTTGAGGAGAGACTGGATACACTCAACAAACTCAAACGCAAATACGGGGGATCGTTGGACGCCGTGTTATCTCAACTGAATACGATTGAGCAGGAACTTTCCAGTGTTGAGAACATTAGTGAAAAAATTGCGCGAATAAAGAGCAAACTCTCCGAATTGAACAGCAGATGCAAAGAGCTTGCTCTGATGCTTTCCAGAAAAAGAAAAAAGGCTGCCGCTGTTTTCAGCCAAAGAGTTATCCAGGAACTTGCATCCCTTAAAATGGCCCAAACGAACTTTAATGTCACGCTTCATAACCTGTCGCCAAAAGAAAAAGTTGAGACGTATTTGAGAACCGGTGATCAGGTGTTTACGGAAACCGGGATCGATCGGGCTATCTTTATGATTGCGCCAAATATTGGGGAGGATTTAAAACCCTTAGCCAGCATCGCATCCGGTGGAGAATTATCCAGAGTCATTCTGGCTTTAAAAGCTATTTTGGCGGAAACCGACTCGGTGGAAACCGTCGTATTCGATGAGGTAGATGCCGGGATCGGCGGTGGTACAGCCGAAGTGGTGGGTCGTAAATTGTGTGAGTTGGCAAAACATCATCAGATCATTTGTATCACCCATCTGCCGCAGATTGCGAAATTCGGTGACCAGCACTTTACCATTTTTAAGCAGGTAATTGGAGGCAGGACACTTACAGCCATACAGCCACTGAGCGATGAGGATCGGTTTAAAGAAATCGCCCGGATGCTGGGTGGAGAACAAATCACTGAAACCACTCTCGAACATGCCAAGGAATTATTGAAATCGGGTCACAATGATCCAAGCTAGCTCAAAACTAACAGGAAAAAACCATTCATGTTAATTGATACATTTTTTGAAAAAGGTAGAACGTTTTTAGACTGCAAATATCCCATTATGTGCGGTGCGATGACGTGGGTCAGTGATCCTCAACTTGTCAGCGCCATTGGAAACGCAGGGGGTTTCGGGCTTTTGGCCGGCGGGAACACGCCCATTGACGTCTTTGAAAGGCAGATTATCGAAACCGGTGAATTGACGGAGGGTCCATTTGGCGTTAACCTCATTACTCTGGCGCCGGTGTATCAGGGGCAACTTGAATTAGTGTGCAAACTGGGATGCCCGGTGGTTGTGTTTGCCGGCGGTATCCCGCGAAAAGACGAAATCAAAAAGGCGAAACGTTGCGGCGCAAAAGTCATCTGTTTTGCTCCGACGGCACCCTTGGCCCACAAATTAATCCAACGGGGGGCGGACGCCCTGATACTGGAAGGTTTGGAGGCCGGTGGTCACATCGGACCGGTGGCGCTGTCAGTGTTAATCCAGCAAATTCTTTTCAATGTGGACACCGTACCGATCTTCATCGCCGGAGGCATCGCCACCGGCCGCATGATGGCGCATCTATTGATGATGGGTGCGGCAGGAATTCAGATGGGAACCCGCTTTGTAATGGCAGAGGAATGCATTGCCCATCCAAAGTTCAAGGAAACATTTCGCAAAGCAAAGGCCAAAGATGCCATCGCCACCCCTCAGTTTGATAGCCGCTTGCCGGTAATCCCCGTGCGGGCACTCAAAAACGAAGGCAGCATTGAATTCTCAAAACTCCAACTTGAATTACTAAACAAACTGGATGAGAATCTTATGGATCGTTTAGAGGCGCAATATAAGGTTGAAGAGTTCTGGGTCGGGGCGTTACGCCGGGCAGTCATAGATGGAGATGTCGCCAAAGGGTCGCTCATGGCAGGGCAGTCGGTTGGGCTCGTTGATAAAGTCCAGCCGTTGAATGACATTATTGAGGAATTAGTTTCCGATGCGGAAACAGAACTGCAACGGTTGAAAAGCATATTCAATCAAGAGTGTTCGCCCTGATGAATAAGAGATCTTACGCGCCATCGGGATGTTGAATTCGCCCTAACCGCCAAAATCTCCGCATCTAACCACTTCAGCGCAACGAAGCCCAGATCATCAATCCTGAATCAGGCCACACCAGCGTTATTGTGCACGATTGAAGCCAGCGGTTTCTGATGAACCTGATCGTTGCGACAACGTTTTTTTTTGGATCGCAATAGCGTGTGTGAGTTTGAGCGATGCCCTTTTACAACCTTTCAACATTCGCTGCGGCAGGGCCCTTGTCGCCCTCCTCAATTTCAAACTGCACCCGTTCACCTTCGTTGAGGGATTTGAATCCATCGCCTTTGATTGACGAATAGTGGACAAAAATGTCTTCGCCGTCTTCTTTAACTATGAAGCCCCAACCTCGCTTGTTGTTAAACCACTTGACTGTTCCCTGCGGCATAAATCGAAACTCCTAGAATACTGCTTTTGAAAAATCCAACCTATGTGTTCCTTTAACAATAAAAAAAGCAAAGTCATCTCTGACTCTGCAACAACACCTAACTGAAGCTCATATTCGACAAGGTATATATATCACGCACCCTGGTAACCTCTATATCCAACAACCGTTTTAAGGATGGTGGCAGGGTAATACCCCTAAATCACGGGACTTAGGTATTATATCGCCAATAAAATAATCGGTGTCAAGCAAAAACTATGGGTTTTTGTTATTCTTGACTTTGAAAAAGCAAGCATGATACGCATTCAATGCCTTCTTGGCACCAGCTCATAGCTGTCTTGTTGATGAGAGGTGGCGAATAGCTCCGGTTATTCGGAGAAAGTGGGGCTTTTTGCCGTAAAAATTACCCTCTCATGTTCTCATTTTCCTCTCAAAGTTTCAGGAGAGCACATGTCGACCCATACTCAATCTCTCACTGTGGCGGTCATTCAGGCTGCTCCGATATTATTCAACCGCGAAGGCACTGTGGAGAAGACCTGCGATTTGGTTCAGAAAGCGTCTGAGAAAGGTGCGAAGTTGATCCTTTTGCCGGAAGCATTCATTCCGGCATATCCCCGAGGGTTAAGCTTCGGGACGGTTGTTGGAAATCGAAGCCCGGCCGGGCGCCAGCTTTGGCTGCGCTACTGGGAAAATGCGGTTGAGGTTCCCGGTCCCGCCACTGAGATACTGGCTGAAGCCGCCCGGAGGGCAAAAGTATATTTAGCAATCGGCATCATCGAGCGCGATACCCAATTCAGTAGTGGCACGCTATTCTGCACACTGCTTTACTTTGGACCGGATGGCCAGATTCTAGGCAAACACCGCAAACTCAAGCCAACGGCGGCCGAGCGCCTCATTTGGGGGGAAGGAGACGGCAGCACCTTAACGGTAATTGATACAGAGTTCGGCAAAATCGGAGGATTAATCTGCTGGGAAAACTATATGCCTCTTGCCCGAATGGTTATGTATAATAAGGGTGTTAATCTGTATTTGGCGCCCACGGCCGACGCGCGTGACACCTGGCAGGCAACCTTGCGCCATATTGCGTGCGAGGGTCGTTGCTTTGTGCTGGGGTGCAACCAGTTTGTTACAAAAGATATGTACCCAAGCAATTTAGAGGGATTGCATGAGTTGGAAGACCAACCCGATGTGATGTGCCGGGGGGGAAGCGTCATCATATCCCCGCTGGGGGAAATTTTATCTGGACCCCTTTATGGTCAGGAAGGCATGTTGTTGGCCGACCTCGATTTAAAGGAGATTGTCAGGAGCAAATTTGATTTTGATGTGATTGGGCATTACGCTCGCCCGGATATTTTCCGGCTGGTTGTCAACGAGAACCCAATCCATTCGGTTGTGAAAGGACCGCAAGGGGGCAGGGATACCATCAGATGAACTTATCTGTTTAACGAAATCTCTGAAAACAAATTCATTGAAAGGACGTAAACCTATGCTCAGCAAATTAGGCAAATTCGGTTTTCTGGTACTGGTGTCATGCTGTATAGGCTTGGTTTGGATTACCGGATGCGCCTCCACTGCAAAGCAGGCACCTGAGCCACCTGCATTCGTGCCTGATGCAAATGTATTGAGAGTGGGTATATCGCCCAACGCTCCGCCTCTTATTTTTAAGCAGGGCGGCAAAATAGTCGGATTGGAAGCGGACTTTGCGAGAGAATTTGCTAAATATCTTGGAAAATCCCTTCGATTTGTCGAGCTCGAGTGGGAGGATCAAATACCGTCATTGCTGGCAAACCGAATTGATATTATTATGTCTGGAATGACAATCACGCGTCTGCGAGAAGTGAGAGTTGCATTCAGCAATCCATATTTCAGAAGCGGACAGATGGCGTTGATTCGAAGAGAGGATGCCGCTCTTTTTAAAACCGGATTTTTTACAATCACGAAAAGCGCGGCTATCGGCTCGATAAAAAATACAACCGGCGAATATTTTGTCGAAAAACAATTCGGTCGGGTCAAAAAGATCTCTTTCAACAACTCCAAAGAGGCTGTCAAGGCATTGTTAGACAAAAAAATTAATATGTTTGTTCACGATGCTCCAATAATCCTGTGGTTGGGTTCAGAAAATGAAACCAATGGCTTAACACCGTTGTTCTCTCTGTTGACCGAGGAGAAACTCGCCTGGGCGATCAGAAAAGACGATACAGGGCTTTTAGCATCCGCAAACAATTTTCTTAAAACGGCTAACGAGGAGGGAAAACTGAAACCATTAATCCATCACTGGATACCGTTTACCGATTAAAACCAAGATATTTTGTTGAATGGGTATCCGATCCGCTTCACTTATCTCCCCATCGCGAAACAATTTAGCGTTCAATGCAATTGTAACCGAACCCATTGTCAATTTCACAGGTTATTGAAATACTATATTATTCCTACAGGTCCCATTTAAACACAACGGCTTCCCGCCGACACCAACCCCAATAAACTGCCGATAAGCATTCAATTCGGTAGGTTTAACCGTATACGAAATGGGGTTTTAATGATATGATATTTAAAGCTGGACATCTCAATTGCCCGGCCTTTTTTGTGAAAAATTATGGGCCCAGGAATAGGCATAGGGTCGGCTTTGACATTTCTTAAATTCGGTCGACAAGGTTTATCCAGGACAAATTACAACCGAAAACGGTTTACATATCGACACCAACATTATGTCGTTGTATAGAAACAAACCCTTCGTGATCTCAGGAACCGTCGTTGCATTGGTGTTTGCGTTTCTTTTTTTAATCCGCCTTGATTTGATTGATAAGCTTTTGTATCGACCGCAAACCCTATCCATTTCCGAGATTGAATCACCACACACCAAAGAAACCTGGATGAATATCCTGCAAAATAAAAACAAAATCGGATTCTCGCACTCGACATTTTCCCCGGAAGACAACGGTTACAAGCTACAGGAAACAACATTCATGCGTATCAATACCATGGGTATGGTACAGAATATAAATCTTAGAACCCAAGGGCAACTTAACGCCGACTTCAGTCTGGCAGAATTTGATTTTGAAATTAATTCCGGGCGTTTCAGTTTTACAGTCAACGGAAACGTGTCTGATGACGTATTGACAGTCCGTACCACAAGTGCCGGGGCGAGCCGCCAATTTGACATTCGCATCAAAAAGAGACCTTATCTTATGGCCGGAATCACAGCGGCGATAGCATCGACCAAACTCGACACAGGGGATAGATATACCTTTAGAATTTTTGATCCGGCAACCATGGGACAAGCGCCGGTCATCGTAGAGGTTATCGGCAAAGAAAACATTCAAATCATGGGAGCCAATCAAATTGCTACCAAAGTTATCCTGAATTTCAAGGGAGCCAACCAAATTGCTTGGATCGGGGAAAACGGCGATGTATTAAGAGAGAAAGGGATATTAGGCATCCATCTTGAAAAAACGACCCGCAACGATGCCCTGGAAGGGCTTGACCTGCGGCCCAGTGAAGACCTTACCCGAACCGCCTCGGTGGCGTCCAATGTTATGCTTGCCAATCCGGAGCAGTTATCCACGTTGAAAGTGCAAATCAGCGGGGTTGCGAACGAAAGGGTCCAGCTCGAAGGCGGTCGGCAGACATTCGAAAATAATGTTCTGACAATCCAAAAAGAGAGTCTAGCGAATCTGCTTGACGCAATTGATCCATCGAATTTGGAAACTCTTGAAAAGATCTTTCTACGCCCGGAGCCATTTATCCAGTCCGACGATCAAAAAATTATTGCGCTGGCTCGGGAAATTGTCGGGAATCAGACAAAGCCCTTGGAAAAAACTCGTAAACTGGTCGATTGGGTTCATCAGCATATCCAAAAACGACCTGTACTCTCACTGCCGGATGCTCTCTCGACGCTTGAACATCGTGTCGGGGATTGCAATGAACACGCTGTACTGCTGGCAGCCCTGGCAAGGGCCGCCGGCATTCCCTGCCGGGTGGAGGCCGGCCTGGTCTACTTAAAGGAACGATTTTACTATCATGCCTGGAACCTGGTGTATTTGGGTCGCTGGGTAACCGTTGACTCCCTTTTGGGTCAGCTGCCGGCTGACGTAAGTCATATACGGCTGGTTACCGGCTCACCAAGGCAACAGCTTGATATAATAGGAGTTATCGGCAACATAAATCTAAAAATATTAAACTAATCGGTCGTCAACACTCGACTCCGCCATGACGCGACGGAGTTAATCATGAAGTAAATTAAAAATTAAGGCGAATTTAAACTAATTGAACGGCAATTATGATCGAACTTACAAATTTGACAAAAAAATACGGCGATTTTCTGGCTGTAGATAATTTGAATCTCAGGATAGAAAAAGGTGAAGTATTCGGATTTATCGGACCCAACGGGGCGGGCAAAACCACTACCATAAAAATGATCGGCGGGATTCTAGAACCCACCGCAGGGATGGTTTCGATTGCCGGCATCGATATGCAAAAACAGCCGCAAATCGCTAAAAGCAAGATCGGCTTTATTCCGGATCGCCCCTATCTATACGAAAAACTAACGGGGAATGAATTCTTAAAATTCACCGCTGACCTTTACGGTGTACCGGAGAATGAGTATGCCGCTAAGGCCAAAGAAAACCTGGAGATGTTTTCACTCGCCGATTGGTCTGATGAGCTGATCGAATCCTATTCCCATGGCATGAAACAGCGCTTGATTATGTCTGCAGCGCTGCTTCATGATCCGGAGGTGATCGTCGTTGATGAACCAATGGTGGGGCTTGATCCGGTGGCAATCGTATTGGTGAAAGATCTGCTGCGACGGTTGGCCCGCAAAGGTGTCACGGTGTTCATGTCAACTCACACCCTAAAAGTTGCCGAAGATACCTGCGATCGCATCGGCGTCATCAACAGCGGCCGGCTGATTGCCGTCGGCACAACAGCGGATCTGCAACGGGAGGCCAAGGTAACCAACGCAGATCTTGAAAAAGTCTTTTTAAGCCTGACAAACACGGCCAACTAATGAATGATATTCTAACTCTATTAAAACCGCGCATCTGGCCGCTGACAAACCGCGGTATACCTCGGCGTTCCCGGCGCAGCCGCTACCTTAAGCTATCCTTTTTCGCAACCATCGGCGTGATATTCTGGTGCGCGATATTCGCTGTTTCGCTGCGGATTCTTGGCTATTTTAGGGGTATTGAGGAAGTCGGCGATATCCTTGGGTATAAGCTGCTGTCGATGATCCTAATTGTTTCCTTTGCCCTCTTGCTTTTTAGTAGCATTCTGACATCTCTATCCAAGCTTTATCTTTCACGTGATCTGATGCTGGTCCACGCCATGCCGGTTTCCAGCTACAAGATATTTATTTCCCGTTGGATCGACAGCACTGTTGAAAGTTCATGGATGGTCATCATCTTCACCCTCCCGATATTCTGCGCCTACGGCATCGTCTATCGCAGCGGGACATTTTATTATGCGAATACCCTAGTGGCCCTGATACCCTTGATTTTTAACGCATCCGCCATCAGCACCCTGATGGTCATGTTCGCGGTTATATTAATTCCGGCAACCCGCTTGAAGAGTATATTCATCTTCCTCGGGATTTTGTTTTTTGTGGTAATCTATTTGGCCATCC